>USPJ01000024.1 GCA_900556645.1 uncultured Lachnospiraceae bacterium | reverse complement strand
TGGCATCAAGCCGGATATGATCATCGGATGTGCCGGCGGCGGTTCTAACTTAGGCGGTCTGATCGCACCGTTTATGGGAGAAAAATTAAGAGGCGAGAAGGACTATCACTTTATCGCAGTAGAACCGGCATCCTGCCCAAGTCTAACAAGAGGAAAATATGCATATGATTTCTGTGACACCGGAAAAGTATGTCCGCTTTCTAAGATGTACACGCTGGGCAGCGGTTTCATTCCGTCCGCAAATCATGCAGGCGGTCTGCGTTACCACGGTATGAGTACCACTCTGTCCCAGTTGTATGATGACGGACTGATGGAGGCAAGAAGTGTAGAGCAGACAAAGGTATTTGAGGCGGCAGAGCAGTTTGCCAGAGTGGAGGGAATCCTTCCGGCACCGGAAAGCAGCCATGCCATCCGGGTAGCCATTGACGAGGCTATGAAATGTAAGGAAACCGGAGAAGAGAAAACGATTGTCTTTGGACTTACCGGAACCGGATATTTTGATATGGTGGCATATGAGAAATTCCACAACGGCGAAATGAGAGATTACATACCGACAGATGAGGATTTGAAACCGGGATTTGACAGTCTTCCGCGGGTATAGGAGGAAAGAAATGGATTACGCATCAGAATCATTGAAAAAGCACTATGAGTGGCAGGGAAAGATAGAAGTCATTAGCCGTGCCACCATAGAGAACAGAGAGGATTTGTCTCTGGCATATACACCGGGAGTTGCACAGCCTTGTCTGGAAATACAAAAGGACATCAGCAAAAGCTATGAGCTGACCAGAAGATCTAATCTGGTGGCAGTGGTAACTGATGGAACGGCAGTACTGGGTCTGGGGGATATCGGACCGGAAGCTGGAATGCCGGTTATGGAAGGCAAATGTGCATTGTTCAAAGCCTTTGCCGATGTGGATGCCATACCACTTTGTGTGCGTTCCAAAGATGTAGATGAAATTGTCCGTACAATCAGCCTGTTGGCAGGAAGCTTTGGCGGCGTCAATCTGGAAGATATTTCCGCACCTCGTTGCTTTGAGATTGAGGAAAAGCTGCAAAAGGTATCGGATATTCCGATTTTCCATGATGACCAGCACGGAACAGCAGTGGTTGTGACGGCTGCATTGTTAAATGCTTTGAAGGTTGTGGGAAAGAACATAGAGGATATTGAAGTAGTTGTAAACGGACCGGGAGCGGCGGGAACGGCAATTATCAAGATGCTGCTGGCTGCCGGTGTAAAGAATGTCATAGCAGTGGATGAGCATGGGGTTTTATATCCGAACCGTCCGGCAGGCTTAGAGGCTCACAAGAAAATGCTGGCAGAGATCACAAATAAAGAGAAACGAACCGGAAATCTGGGAGATGCTATGAGGGGAGCAGATGTTTTTGTAGGCGTATCTGTACCGAATTGTGTCACAAAAGAGATGATACAGTCCATGAATGAGAACCCGGTATTGTTTACCATGGCGAACCCGACACCGGAAATCATGCCTGATTTGGCGAAAGAAGCCGGAGCAGCAGTTGTGGGAACCGGTCGAAGCGATTTCCCGAATCAGATTAACAATGTATTGGCATTTCCGGGAATCTTCCGAGGGGCTTTGGATGTGCGGGCAAGCGAAATCAATGAAGAGATGAAGATTGCTGCGGCAAAGGCCATCGCATCCTTTGTGACCGATGACCTGTTGAGTGCCGACTATATCATTCCAAGTGCATTGGATAAAAATGTGGCATCCGCAGTTGCCAAAGCGGTTGCCAAAGCGGCAAAAGAAACAGGAGTTGCCAGAATTTAAGAAAGAAAAGAATACAGAATGCTCCCTTAGAGAACGCCACATGAGATACAGAGGCTAGGGGAGTGTTCTGCTTATTATGGAGGAAAAAGAAGTGGCTCGTAATTGGATACGGAATCTTAGTACGACCAGAGTAATTGCACTTAGCTTTTTTTGTGTAATTCTGATAGGAACATTACTGTTATGTCTGCCGATTTCGGCACGAAACGGGGAATGGACCCCCTTTTTAAATGCGATGTTCACTGCCACAAGTGCCACCTGTGTGACAGGGCTTGTGGTATATGATACTTTTACCCATTGGACGGTTTTCGGTCAACTGGTCATTCTTGTGATGATACAGATTGGCGGAATCGGACTTATGACAATTATCAGTACATTTGCAATCTTTTTTAAGAAAAAAATCGGACTCCATGAAAGAATGCTGTTGAAGGAGTCCGCAGGAAATACCAGAATCAGCGGAATGGTAGTGCTGGTAAGGAGAATTATTAAGGGAACTATTATTTTTGAGGCAGTGGGAGCTGTCATTCTGATGTTCCGTTTCTGCCCGAAGATGGGGTTTCTTCAAGGTACATATTATGCCGTTTTCCATGCAGTCTCCGCATTTTGCAATGCAGGATTTGATTTGATGGGAAGGTATGAAGCGTTTTCTTCGCTGACGGCATATGAGACAGATTTGGTGGTAAACATAGTAATCATGCTGTTGATTATTATCGGAGGTATCGGATTTTTTGTCTGGTCGGATATTATCAACTGCAAAGGAAAATTTCGGGAGTTTTCCCTGCATTCCCAGATTGTCATAGTTACTACCGTGATTCTGTTGGTTACGGGAACCGTAGGATATCTGATTTTTGAGGGAAACGGAAATCTAAAAGGAATGAGCGGCGGAGAACGTATGCTGTCGGCAGCATTCATGTCGGTTACCAGCCGAACAGCAGGCTTTAATACCATGGATATGGGAAGTCTTTCCGAGGCGGGAAGCCTGCTGACCATGATATTAATGTTTATCGGAGGAAGTCCGGGTTCCACCGCAGGAGGTATCAAGACCACCACATTGGCAGCGGTAATTTTGACCGCCATAGCCATGGCAAAGGGGAAGACAGAGGTAACGGTTTTTAAAAAGAGATTGGATAACGGAGTATTAAAGCATGCCGTATCCATTATCATTGTCTATATCAGTGGTATTTTACTGGCAACCATGTTGATTTGCTTTGTGGAGCCGATTCCGATGGAAGATATTTTATTTGAAACCATATCGGCAGCAGGCACAGTGGGAGTGACGAGAGGAATCACGACCCAGCTGGGAGCCGTTGCAAAGGTGGTTTTAATGATTTTGATGTACGGCGGAAGAATCGGCGGTTTGTCTCTGCTTTTAGTATTTGCTGAGAGACGGACCAATGCACCGACCAAACGTCCGTCGGAAAGAATTTTAGTGGGATAGAAGGAGAAGAAAATGAAATCAATACTGATTATAGGAATGGGAATTATCGGACAGTATCTGGCAGAAAAAATGCAGGAGATGGGAAATGATGTAATGATTGTGGACAAAGATGAAGAACTGATACAGAAGCTTTCACCGGAGTTTCCCGATTCTTTTGTAGGAGATTGTACGGATGAGGGAGTTCTGCGTTCTCTGGGAGTCAATAATTTTGACTACTGCTTTGTGGTAGTGGGAGAAAATTTCTATGATTCCTTAGAAATCACCTCTATTCTGAAGGAATTGGGAGCAGTCCATGTAGTTACAAAGGCAAAGCGGAAAAGACAGGCAGAATTTTTGAAAAAAATCGGAGCGGATGAAGTGTTCTTCCCGGAATTTGAAATTGCGGAAAAGCTGGCGGTACGTTACAATGCCACAAATATTTTTGATTATATTGAGCTGACCTCGGAATACTCTATTTTTGAGATTCCCATTGTGCCGGAGTGGCAAGGAAAAAGCATTGAGGACATTAACGTCCGCAAATCCTATAATATTAATATCATAGCCGTAAAAAGCGGCAGTTCCTTGAATCCTTCACCGGGAGGAAATTATATTTTTCAGAAGGATGACCACATTGTGGTAATCGGAAAATCCTCAGATGTATTTTCCCTTTCGGCAAAAACCACAGGCTAAGAAAAATAAAAATTATCTCTTGACATCAGAAAAAAAGAGTGAAAATATGACTGCAATTTAATAACACTTTAAACCGTTGAAGCGGAGATAACGGTGGTTATGCTCGCACAGAGAGTCCGGGAAGCTGAGAGCCGGATCGAACACAGATTATCAAATGGACCGCTGAGGGTGCAGTCAAAGGCGAAGAGCCGAGTATTCTGCAACGTGGAGGCATATGTCAGTTGCCCGGGATATGATGGTATTCTATGGAGAGCACAGAGAGTTTCTTTGTGAAGCAAGGTGGCACCGCGAGAGGTATATAATACAGCTCGTCCTTGACAGAATTGTCAGGGATGGGCTGTTTTTTGTTGTAGGAAATTCAGTTGAAGTTTCTAACATGAAAAAGTCCTTCGGGTAGAAAGGAGCGATTATGATAAGACCGGAATTAGAAGAAGAAAAAAAATAGCAGAAGAACAGGAGTATCAGATTATTCCCATCAGCATGGAGCTGTATTCCGATTTGCTGACACCGATTGAGGTGTTGTGGAAGTTGAAAAATGTAAGTAAACACTGTTATCTGTTGGAATCGGCAGAGGATAATCAAAACTGGGGAAGATATACTTTTTTGGGATATGACCCTAAGTTGGAACTGACTTGTGTGGATGGAAAGGTAACCATCACCGCCGGCATGAAAATCACCATGGAGACGAAACATCCAAAAGAGCAGATAAAACAGATTATCGAAGAAAATAAAAGTCCAAGGTTTTCTTATCTGCCTACTTTTACCGGAGGATTGGTAGGGTATTTCTCCTACGATTACATCAAATATGCGGAAAACAGTCTGGATTTGGATGGAGAGGATACAGAAGGCTTCCGGGATGTGGATTTGATGTTGTTTGATAAGGTCATTGTCTTTGAGCATTACCAACAAAAGATCATACTGGTTGTCAGTGCAAAATGCAGTGATATAGAAACGGAATATCAAAGAGCACTTTTGGAGCTGGAGAGTATGAAAAATTTGATTCTGAAGGGAAAGGCAAAGGAGGAACAGCCGGGAAAACTAAAAACTGATTTTAAAATGCTGTTTCAAGAAAAAGAATACTGTTCCATCGTGGAAAAGGCAAAGAACTATATCCGAGAGGGAGACATCTTTCAGGTGGTGCTTTCCAATCGCATGGAGGCAGAGTATGAGGGAAGTCTTTTGAATGCTTACCGGGTGCTGCGAACTACAAATTCATCTCCATATATGTTCTACTTTTCCAGTGATGATTTGGAAATTGCCGGAGCCTCCCCGGAAACGCTGGTGAAGCTGGAGGACGGCGTGGTGCATACCTTTCCGTTGGCGGGAACCAGACCCAGAGGAAAGACATCAGAGGAGGATGAGCAGTTGGAAAAAGAACTGCTGGCAGATGAACAAGAATGTGCGGAACACAATATGCTGGTGGACTTGGGTAGGAATGACATTGGAAAAATCAGTGAGTTTGGAAGTGTAAAGGTAGAAAAGTATATGTCCATAAAACGTTTTTCCGCAGTCATGCACATCGGCTCCACAGTATCGGGAAAAGTGCGAAAAGGTGTCCATACTCTGGATGCCATTGATGCCATACTTCCGGCGAGAACCCTTTCCGGGGCACCGAAAATACGAGCATGTGAAATCATCAATAAATTGGAAAACAACAAAAGGGGAATTTACGGAGGAGCCATTGGCTACATTGATTTTACCGGAAATCTGGACACCTGTATTGCCATAAGAATTGCCTATAAGAAAAATGGAAAAGTATTCATCCGAAACGGTGCGGGAATCGTGGCAGACAGTGTTCCGAAAAAGGAATACGAAGAATGTCTTAATAAAGCGAAAGCTGTAAAAATGGCAATTCAGGGAGCGGAAGGAGGAAGTCTGATATGATACTTCTCATTGATAATTACGACAGCTTTTCCTATAATTTGGTGCAATATATCGGAAGCATAGAGACAGACATTCAGATTATACGAAACGATGCAAAAACCATAGAAGAGATAGAAAGGATGAAGTCTCAGGCAATCATACTTTCTCCGGGACCGGGATATCCCAAGGATGCGGGAGTATGCATTGAGGTGGTAAAAAAACTAGGAGAGCGGATTCCCATTCTGGGAGTATGTCTGGGACATCAGGCAATCTGTGAAGCCTACGGAGCAAAGATTACCCATGCTAAGAAGCTGATGCACGGAAAACAGTCTATGATAAGGCTAAAAAAGGATGACATACTGTTTCAGGGAATTCCAAGTCCTGCTCCGGTGGCAAGATACCATTCACTGGCAGCGGACACAGAAAGTCTTTCCGACTGTCTGGAAATAACAGCAAGGACAAAAGACGGAGAAGTGATGGCAGTACACCACAGAGAATATCCGGTATACGGAGTCCAGTTTCATCCCGAGTCCATATTGACCAGAAATGGTATGAAAATGATAGAGAACTTTATCGGATTTGTAAGAGAAAGCTGACAAATCTGGCGGCGGCAAATATGCAGGTTATGGGAGTCTATGAGGAAGGATTGGTGGAACCTATGGCACGGGTTTTAAGCGGACTGGGCGTCAAAAAAGGTATGGTGGTATATGGACAGGATAAATTAGATAAAATTTCCATTTCGGCACCCACCACCGTCTGCGAATTTCATGAGGGAAGCTACCATACCTATGAGATAAGACCGGAAGAGATTGGATTTACTACTTGTAAGAAAGAAGAACTGATGGGAGGAAGCCCACAGGAAAATGCAGAGATTACCAAGGCAATCCTAAGCGGAGAGCCGGGAGCCAAGAGAGAAGCGGTGCTGTTAAATGCCGGAGCGGGACTTTATATCGGAGGAAAAGCAGAGTCTCTTCAGGAAGGCGTGAAAATGGCGGCAGAGCTGATTGATACAGGAAAAGCAAAGAAAAAACTGGAAGAATTCATTGAAGAATCCAATCGATAGAATAAAGGAGCAGCTTATGATATTGGATGAGTTGGCGGGATATGCCGCAGAGCAGGTGGAAAAAGCCAAAAAACAAAAAAGTCTGGAGCAGATAAAGGAAGAAGCCTGTGCTATGCCAAAGGGAACCTTCCGCTTTGAAGAAGCCTTACAGGGAAAAGAAATGTCATTTATCTGTGAGGTAAAAAAAGCCTCTCCCTCTAAGGGAATCATATCCGAGAAATTTCCGTATCTGGAAATAGCAAAATCTTACGAGAAAAGCGGAGCGAATTGTATCTCGGTGCTGACAGAGCCAAAATGGTTTCTGGGTTCGGATGAGATATTTTGTCAGATACGTCAGGAAGTATCATTGCCTATGATACGAAAGGATTTTACGGTAGATGAATATCAGATTTATGAAGCAAAGGTTATGGGTGCTGATGCGGTCCTGCTTATCTGTGCATTGCTGGATACGGATACCATCAGAAAATATATGGAAGTCTGCGATACACTGGGAATCAGTGCATTGGTAGAAACCCATGATGAGGCGGAAATTGCTTCCGCGGTTGCGGCAGGGGCAAGGCTGATAGGAGTAAATAACCGGAACCTCAAGGACTTTAGCGTAAATTTTGAAAATGCAAAACGTCTTCATAAAAAGATTCCCAAAGAAGCGGTGTTCGTGGCGGAATCGGGTGTAAAAGGAGAAGAGGATGTAAGCAGTCTCTGTAAGATAGGAGCCGATGCGGTACTGGTGGGAGAAGCTTTGATGCGGGCAGAACATACAGAAGAAAAGCTACGGTTATTCCGGCAGGCGGCAAAAGGATAAAACGCCGAAGAGTAAAGGGGGGAGAAGGATGTCCCAAACAAAGATAAAAATTTGCGTGTTATACAGAGAAGAGGATGCGGATTATGTAAACCAATATCAGCCGGACTATGGAGGGTTCATATTTTATCCGCCCAGCCATAGAAATGTTATCATGGAACAGGCAAAAAAACTGAGAGAAAGATTGGACAGCAGAATTCCGACAGTGGGAGTCTTTGTGGATGAACAAAAAGAAAAAATTATAACCTGTGTAGAAAATGGGTGTATTGACATTATTCAGCTACACGGCAATGAGGATGAAGCCTATATCCGCAGCCTACGAAATGTCCTTCCCACCACAGAAATCTGGAAAGCCTTTCGGGTTCGCAGCCGGGAGGATGTGAAACAGGGAAAAAAGAGCAGTGCAGACAGGATACTTTTTGATTACGGAACCGGAGCCGGAAAAACCTTTGACTGGAAACTGTTGGATGGAATCGAAAGACTCTTTGCCTTGGCTGGTGGAATAGAAGCCAAAAACGTGAAACAGGCAATAGAAATGTTCCACCCGGAACTGATTGATGTCAGCAGCGGAGTGGAAACGGAAAGAAAAAAAGACCAAAAGAAAATAAAGGAAATCATTGAAATAATAAGGAGTGTGTGACATGGAAAAAAGGAAGATTTGAATCATACAGGTTCCCACAAGATTAACAATGTTTTAGGTCAAACCCTGTTGGCAAAGAAAATGGGAAAGACCAGAGTCATTGCTGAAACGGGAGCGGGACAGCACGGAGTGGCTACAGCCACGGCTGCAGCTTTGATGGATATGGAATGTGAGATTTTCATGGGTGCAGAAGATATTGAGCGGCAGGCATTGAATGTGTATAAGATGAAGTTGTTGGGGGCACAGGTACATTCGGTAGAATCAGGTACGGCAACCTTAAAGGATGCGGTATCGGAAACCATGAGGGAATGGACCAACCGGGTTGCGGATACCCATTATGTACTGGGGTCTGTTATGGGTCCTCATCCTTTCCCAACCATTGTAAGAGATTTTCAGGCAATTATCTCAAAGGAAATCAAACAGCAGTGTATGGAAAAAGAAGGACGTCTGCCGGATGCGGTTATTGCCTGTGTAGGCGGCGGTTCCAATGCCATCGGAGCCTTTTATTATTTCGTTGAGGAGGAAGGTGTCCGGCTGATTGGATGCGAGGCAGCCGGACGGGGAATCAAGAGTTTTGAGACAGCAGCCACCATCAACACGGGATGTCTGGGTATTTTCCATGGAATGAAATCTTATTTTTGTCAGGATAAATATGGTCAGATTGCACCGGTGTATTCCATATCAGCAGGATTGGATTATCTGGGTATCGGACCGGAACATGTACCGGTAACTGATGAGGAAGCAGTAGAAGCCTTTGAGTATCTTAGCAAAATCGAAGGAATTATTCCGGCAATCGAAAGTGCTCATGCCATTGCTTATACAAAAAAACTGGCACCGCCCATGGACAAAGACCAGATAATCGTAGTAAATATTTCAGGACGTGGAGACAAAGACTGTGCGGCAATCGCACGTTATCGAGGAGAGGAAATTTATGAGTAAAATAAAAGAAGCATTTATCCCATTTATCACCTGTGGAGATCCCAGTCTGGAGTTGACAATGGAAATCGTAAAAACTATGGAGCAGGCGGGGGCGGACTTGATTGAATTAGGAATTCCTTTTTCAAAAAGCAAATCTGCGAGCATTGCAGGGAGGAGTTACCACGGACAAAATATTCGAGACGGTAAAGGAACTTCGGAAAACCGTCCAAATTCCAATGGTATTTATGACCTACGCCAATGTGGTATTTTCCTATGGAATCGAGCGTTTTTTACAGAAGGCAAAGGAGTGCGGCATGGATGGAATTATTTTACCGGATGTACCGTATGAGGAAAAAGCAGATTTTGCACCAG
>USPJ01000023.1 GCA_900556645.1 uncultured Lachnospiraceae bacterium | reverse complement strand
GCTGTTAAGATTGTTGTAGAACCTGTTGGTGTAGGAACACGCTGTGCAGAACCGATTAATTTTCCATTTAACTCTGGGATAACTAATCCGATTGCTTTTGCAGCACCTGTGCTGTTTGGAACGATATTAACTGCTGCTGCACGAGATCTTCTTAAATCACCTTTTCTCTGTGGTCCGTCTAATGTCATCTGATCACCTGTGTAAGCATGAATTGTGCACATGATACCGGACTGGATTGGTGCATATTTGTTTAATGCATCTGCCATTGGTGCTAAGCAGTTTGTTGTACAAGAAGCTGCTGAAATGATTGTATCAGAAGCTTTTAATGTCTCATGGTTTGTATTGTATACGATAGTAGGAAGATCATTTCCTGCAGGTGCGGAAATAACTACTTTACGAGCACCAGCGTTGATGTGTGCCTGAGCTTTCTCTTTGGATGTGTAGAATCCGGAGCACTCTAATACAACGTCAACTTTTAACTCTCCCCATGGGCAATTGTTTGCATCTGGGAAAGCGTAGATTTTGATTTCTTTTCCATCAACTGTAATAGAATCTTCTCCAGCACTTACAGTATCAGCTTTCTCATATTTACCCTGAGAAGAATCATATTTTAACAAGTGTGCTAACATTTTAGGGCTTGTTAAATCATTGATTGCTACTACTTCATATCCTTCTGCACCAAACATCTGTCTGAATGCAAGACGACCGATACGGCCAAATCCATTGATTGCTACTCTTACTGCCATTTGTAATTCCTCCTAGAAATTTTGAATAAATTTTCTTACTCTTGAGCATACAAGCTCAACTGTTAACATTTTAACTAATTTTCCAAAAAATATCAAGTGCATTTCTACGGTTTGTTAAACTTTTCACTATTTTTTTACAGATATTTTATTTTGTCCAAGATTTTTAAGGGACAAATTGTAGAAACTATTACAATAATTCATGTGATTCATACAACTGGAACAGTTTTTTTCTCCGAAAATGTGTGATACAATAGATTAAATTTCAACTTATCACAAGGAGGTTACACCCATGCTCTGGGATACACATATGCATACACAATTTTCCGGGGACAGCACCGCTCCCGTAGAAGCTATGATTGAAAGTGCGATTGCAAACCGTCTGGACGGCATCTGTTTTACGGATCATATGGATTATGACTACCCTAATGAACCGGATTTATTTGTCTTTGATATTGAAAAATATACAGAATGCATGAAAAAATATCAGTTTGCTTACAAGGACAGATTTCCCATCCATATCGGCGTAGAGTTGGGACTTCAGCCTCAGATTGCAGATTGGAACCGCAATTTTCTGTCACAGTATGACTTTGATTTTGTCATCGCTTCCTCCCATGTGGTTCATGGTTTTGATCCTTACTATGGCGAATATTACGAAGGGAAAACGGAACACGAAGCTTATTTGGAATATTTTGAGTCTATTTTGGAAAACCTGGCCGTTTTTGATGATTTTGACGTCTATGGTCATATCGACTATGTGGTTCGCTATGGTCCAAACAAAAACACAGAATATTCTTATAAGAAGTATTCCGATGTCATAGATGAAATTTTTCGCCAGTTGATTTCCCGTGGAAAGGGAATTGAACTGAATACCGCCGGTCTGAAATACGGATTGGGACATCCCCATCCCACGGAAGCGGCTTTAAAACGCTACCGGGAACTGGGAGGGGAAATCCTTACTCTCGGTTCCGACGCCCATAAACCGGAACATATTGCTTACGATTTCAAAAAAGTTCCTCAGTTATTACATGACGCAGGATTTTCCTATTATACAGTATTCCAAAAACGAAAGGCGGTATTCTATAAAATATAGATAGATTTGTTTTCTTTTGTTTTTTTAATTTCTTCTCAATGCTTCAATAGGGCTTAATTTCGCCGCTTTTTTCGCCGGATAAATTCCAAAGAAGATTCCGATGCCAACCGAGAACAATGTTGTCACAAGGATGGTAATCGGATCGACTTTCGGTGTAAAGGCAAAAGTCGGCTCTACCGTACTCACTACTGCCGCCACAAGAAAGGCTCCGCCCACTCCCAACAGAATGCCTATTGCACCGCCAATCAAAGTGATAATCGCTGATTCCGAGAGGAACTGCAGCATAATGGATTTTGTCTTTGCACCCAATGCCTTGCGGATTCCGATTTCTCTGGTTCTTTCCGTTACGGAAACCAGCATAATATTCATAACTCCGATTCCTCCCACCAATAACGAAATTGCTGCCACAAGTGATACTAAGACAGTTACCACATTGATAACCTTATTTACAGTGCTCATATAGTCATTGAAATTTTCAACTTGATAAATACCTTCTTCGCTGCATTGATGACGTCTTTCTAATAATGCAGTTGATTCGGATGCAATTTTATAGGTATCCGCTCCCTCTTCTGCCAGTATCATGATATTCCAATAGGTGGTATCCTCCATTCCATATATCTGTGAAAATACTGTCAACGGCACCTGAAGATATATGGGAGAATCTTCATATGTGAATGTAAACAGCGTCTCCTTTTCCGCCTCTTCCACTCCGATAATACGGAATGTCAATTCCATATCCATAACATCCATGCTAATCTCTTTATTTAAGACATCTGTGGAACCGAAAATACGCAAGGCATCTTTTTCTCCTATTACTGCTACCTGCTGACCTGACAAATACTCTTTTTCCGTAAAATATCTTCCCTTTAACAATCCGGTTGAGGAAAAATATTGATAATCAGGCATTTGACCAATTACGTTGGTTTTAAATTCTCCCTTTTTTGTATACAGGCTGCCCTCTGCCGAATAACTGGTTGAAATCGCACGAATGCCATCTACTTTCTCATACAATGCCTCAATATCATCATTGGTGATATCATAGGTCGCACTGTCGTCATAGCTGTAAATTGCAATCTGCCCCGAACCGATATCCGCCATGGCATCCGTAATCACACTTTTTGCACCATTCCCTAAGGATACGATTAACAACACGGATGAAATACCGATAATGATGCCAAGCATCGTCAAAAGGGATCTCATCTTGTTTGTCTTAATATTGGAAACAGCCATCTTTAAATATTCTAAAAATTGTGACATATCTGCCTCCTCTACTCTTTTTCATCCTCAGAATCAGATGAATTTGCCACTGCCGACATTCCATCCGTAATATTTGAATCGATTGTGGTAATTACTTCCTCACCCTTTTTCAATCCTTCTGTAATAACAATGTCATTTTTGGATGACATTCCTGTGGTTACATATTTTTTCTCAACTATATTATCTTTTAAAACATAGACAAAATCACCTTTTGAATCTGTATTGACTGCTGCCAGCGGCACATACAACACGTTTTCTGCTGTTCCCAGCTCAATTGTAAGTTTTGCATCCAGTCCGATAATTAATTTATCATCCGGATTATTAATATGTACCTTTGCCGATGTCATAGTTGTGGTTGATTTTGCATTTTCATTTGTGCTCTGTGCAGCCTGTGCTGTTCTGCTAATACTGCTGACCACTCCTTCATATGTACTGTCCATCCACTCAATTTTTACACTCTGTCCTACTGCAAGATTTTTCAGATTGTGTTTTGAAACCTGAAAATCCACACACATGGAAGATGTATTTGCAACTGAAATCATGCTGGTACCCTCTTCTGCCATTCCGCCGGCACTGACCGTAACGGCAGTAACAATTCCATCTGATTCAGCGATAATTCCTGCCTTTGCATCCTTAAGTGCATTGGCGGATTGAGAGAGTGTCAATTTTGCCGCTTCCTGTGAATACTCAATCCCCTGTCTTTCTGCATCTGTCAGAACACTTGCGGAAGCACTCTCTTTTTGTGCTTTTGCTTCTTCAAGTCTGCTCTGTTCATCCTCTAATTGCTTTGTAACCTCTGATATAGAGGATTGAATGACACTCACATCTGCACTCTCCCCGCTTGCAGCTTCAAGCTGTGACTGAAGTGTTGCCAACTGCCCGTTTAAGGAATCGATATTTGCCTGACTGGCATTTATTTTACTTTCTGCCTCAGCAACCTGTGCTTTTCCTTTTTCGCTCAATTCAAGCGATTTTTTTCTTGTAGCACCTTCCGCTTTGGACTCTAATTCTGAGATTGTATAACTTTTTTCCAAGGACTCCGTATCGTAAGTTAAAAGATAGTCTCCTGCTTTTACGGTATCACCCACTTGAACAGACACCGTATTAATCTTTGCATTTACCGGTGACACATAATTGTGTGTATCTTCGCTGTCCACCATTCCGCTTGTCTCTAAAGTTGCCGTCACGGTTCCCTTTTTTACCTTGGCAACATCAACTCTTTGGATTTCATCCCCTTTTCCTGTATTCATTTTTATCACTGCCACTAACACAATCACAGCCACTACGATCACTGGTATTACAATTTTTTTCTTGCTCTTTATCTTTTTCATTCTGTTTCTCCTCATCTAATTCTATTTTTCCATCCATAATACGGATGACACGTTTTGCAGAAGCCGCAATCCCATCATCATGTGTAATTAATATTACGGTTTTTCCCTCTACATGAAGTTTTCCCAATATTTCCATAATCTCGTGGCTGGATTTGGAATCCAGATTTCCGGTGGGTTCATCTGCCAAAATAATCGGTGGTGCCGCTGCCAATGCTCTTGCAATGGCTACCCTCTGCTGCTGACCACCGGACATTTCAGCCGGCTTATGCTCCATCCGTTTCTCTAACCCGACTTTCTTCAGCGACTCCACTGCCAACTCTCTTCTCTTTGTTGCCGGAACATTTCGATATATCAGCGGAAGTTCTACATTTTCAAGTGCGGTTAATCCCGGAATCAAATTGAACCCCTGAAAAATGAACCCTATCTCCTGATTACGAATCTCTGACAACTCATCATCACTTAAACCCGATACATCTTTTCCATTCAGATAATAATTACCGGAAGTCGGTATATCCAGACATCCCAATATGTTCATAAATGTGGACTTTCCGGAACCGGACTGCCCGATAATTGCCACAAATTCTCCCTGCTTAATCTGCAAAGATACATCATCTAAAGCTCTCACTTCGTTCTCGCCCGGATTATATATTTTCATCAAGTGAGATACTTCTATCAATGTTTCCATGATACCCTCCCGTTCTCATTATTGTATTATTTCTCTAGTACAATAATACATATATTTCCATTTGTCAATAGACTTCGCCATTTCTTCATAATCCTTCATAAAATATTAAGAAGTGTTATAATTTTGCGAGTGCACATCCTCGCGGAGCGTTTTTGTTTAATAGGAAATCCAAAGGAATTTCCTATTAAACAAAAAAGACATTGAGCGTCCTCACTCAATGTCTTTTGTAATTCTACTATTCTTCCGTTTCCGTATCCGCACCCATCTGGTTCAGATATTTCTGTGCCGTGGATGCCCGCTCCGTATTCGGATAAAGGTCTACCACCTTCTGATAATAGGTTTTTGCATTTTCTTCGTCATTGTTTTTCCTATACGACTGGGCCAGATAGTAGATGGCATTTCCATCTCGGTAACTTTCATCCATCTGGACAATCTTCTCAAAATCCGGAATTGCTTGGGCATAATTGCCGTTGTTGTAATTCTTATACGCTTCCTGATAAAGAGAAGCTAAATACTCGCTGTTTACACTCTCGTTGATTTCATCATAGATTGCTTTGGTGGTCTCATCCAAATGGTCCGGATTTACATTTGCCAATGCATCTCCTGCTGTGGTCACATCACCGTCTTCAAATGCAATGTATGCCTCCAGAAGCTGCTCAAAGCTTGCAACTCTGCTGTCCGCACTGTCGGCAGAATTCTTTTGCTCATCCAACTGGCTCTCCAAATCCTTTACCTTGGATTCCAGACTCTTAACCTCCTGATTCTTAGAAGAAAGGCTGTCATTGGCTTTTAATACCTCGTCCTTGGCATTGGATTTCGCACTCTGTTTGACTCCCGGTACTACCAAAAAGCAGGTAATCAAAACTCCTAATACCAAACCTATGGCAATATTCAAAATGGTGGAGCCTGTGCTGGTCTCCTTAAAGGAGGTAGTAGGACGGATAATGGTTTCATTTCCGCTTCTATAAGATACTAAATCTTCTTCCTTTTTCTTACCGGCTCCTCCTGCTGCCTTGGTTCTCTCCTGAATCTCATTTTTATAACGGAGGGTTGTAAGATTGTTTGCATCTATTTTCTCTGCATTTTTCAAAGCCTTTGCCGCCTGCTCCAGATTGCCCTCTTCTAAGTATAAAAGGGCTAGAAGCTGATGTCCCTTTACCATCTTTGGATTGAGGGATAAAACTTTCTTCAACTGGATAACCGCCAAATCCTTGCTGTCCTGCTGACAGTATAGCAATGCCTGATTATATTTCTTGATGGTCTGGTTGATGGATTCCAAACGGGCTCTATTTTTCTGTATCTCGTCTAAATATTCTCCTGCAATATTATTCTCGCTCTGGAAATTTTTGCTGATGACCCATTCCCGCAGGGCAGATACGGTTTCTCCCATCTCGAAATAAACCAGTCCCAGCAGATTTCTCGCATTGATATTCTGTTTATTGTAACGCAGGCTTTTCCTCAGACACTCTGCAGCACCGGATAAATCCCGAACCTTTGCTCTGGATAATGCCTCATTATACCATGCATTGGATGTATGCAGAATCTTCGTATATACTCTGCTGTCTATTTCATGACTCATTTACATTGCTCCTTTCATATCTTTGAGCATTTCTTTTAAAATATCAGTCATATCCGTCAAATCCTGGCTATATATGGCATCTTCTGCTTCCTCTACTTCCAGACTCGGCTGGAATTTCTTTAATTCTTCCTCAAAATCAATCATCTTCGTTACCTCCTGTCAGACTCAATAATTCTCCTACAAAATATAATGAACCGGTACAGAACAACGTCTGTTTCTGGTTTCTTTCTTCTCGTGCCGTAAGAAAGGCTTCTTTGCAGTCCTCTATCACCACTGCCTCTTTGCCCTCTGACTGAAAAACTTCTGCCAGCTCTCTCGCAGAAACTCCCCGTTCATCTCTAACCTGCGTGACATAAATCCGTTCCCAGTCTTCCTGTGCCAGCAATCGGATTGCCTCCCCATAATCCTTATCTCTTACCATGGAAAAAAGTAGCACCGGATGGTGTGGCTGTATCCATCGGACGGCTTCCAAAAAGCTCTTGACTCCATCCACATTATGGGCTCCGTCCAGATAGATGTTCTCCTCCAATTTCTGCATTCTTCCCTGCCAACGGGTATGTGCAATCCCTTTTAAAACTTCTTCTTTCGGAATCTCCGTATCTTTTTCCAACAACATCATGGTCTGATATACCAATGCCATATTCATCATCTGATATGGTGCTGCAAAGGGTATGGAAATTCTCGTATCTACATCATAGTCAGAACCATAGTAAAAATCAATGTTTTTCCCGTTAAATTTAGGAAATTTTAAGGAATTCGGAAGAATTCCATAAATTTTAGCATTTTTCTCACAGGCTCTTTCCCCGATGACCTTTGCCGCCTCCTGTGAGGAAGCATCATATACCACCGGAACGCCTTCTTTGATGATTCCTGCTTTTTCACCGGCAATCTCAGCTATGGTTGTTCCCAAATATTCCGTGTGTTCAAGGCTGATGGAGGTAATGACGGTAATCAGGGGATGCTCTACGATATTCGTACAGTCCTTTCTTCCTCCCAGTCCCGTCTCCAAAATCAGATATTCCACCTGCTCTCTGGAAAAAATCCACATTCCCATGGCAAACAGATATTCAAAAAAAGTGGGATGTGCCAACCCTTCTTCCTGCATCTGTTCCACTCTGCGGTAAACCTCCCGGAAGGCTTCCAAAAACTGCTCTCTTTTGCAGGGTCTCCCATCCACACAGAACCGCTCTTCCATATTGACCAAATGAGGAGAAATAAACATTCCTGTCCTCTTGTTCCCTCGAATCAGTACTTCATTTATTGCACTGCAGACGCTTCCCTTTCCGTTACTTCCCGCCACGTGAATGATTTTAAACTGCTTTGAATCCATACCCAGCCTTCTTACCAGCTCTTTTGTGTGTTCCAAACCATTCTTTGTAGTAAATTTTGGGGTATCGTAAAGATAAGCAATCGCTTCTTCATAGGTAAATTCCATATTTTTCCTTCTTCCTGGTTTCTGCTCCATAAAAAAGAGAGCCTATCCTCTCAGGCTCTCTCTATCATATATTGCTTTTTCTTTTTTTGCAAGACTTGACAGCTAAAACTCGTCGCAGTATCCGTCATTTTTAGACATGCTCCTCATACCGTTCCATGATAATTTTACTTCCGCTCTTGGTAAAAACTACCCGCTCCTGTTCTTCCTGCACCTGTACTTTCAAATCGTCAATGGAAATGCTGACTCCCGGATATACCTTATGTTCTACAATAACATTGGTTTTTCCTTCCACCACAGTCTGCTGTCTCAAATCCTCCAGCTCTGCTCTGTCCTTAGCAATGTTGGCAATATCCTGTATCTTAACTCGCAAAAGCTGTGCCCTTCTTGGGTCATCTCGATAGCTGACTCCCCGCTCCTGCTCCAGCTTGTCAAAATTCTGCAAGCCTTCTTCGATTCTGTGGAGATTCTCCTCCATTGTCTGGATTTTTTTCACCAGCAATCCAATCCTTCTGTGTATCTCTTCTTTGACACCGACGCTGATTTCTGTCTTGACCTCTCCCTGACTTCCAAGTTCAGCCACTTGAACACCTTTTAACGCGTAGACCTCTCCACCCATAATCTTGCCCTTTTTGCCATTTAGGATAACCTGGTCTCTGCATACGATGTCACAGCCCACAAAACAATCCGCCTCAATGCTTCCCATTAACTCAATATGGGTATATTCAATAAACTTGGCATAAATATTTTGCTTACTCATAAGGCTTGCCCGGTTTCCGCCTACCATTCCGCTTCTTAATACGATATCTTTCTCAGCGGAAATATATGCCGATTCCACCAATCCGTCTATGGTAACACTACCTGTGGCATGAATCTTAACTCCGGAATTGACATTGCCGTGGATGACCACATCTCCCACAAAATTAATATTTCCCACTGACAAATCCGCATTCCCAAATATCTCATAAACCGGCAATATGGTAATTCTGTCATTTGCCATGTCAATCTTACCATCTATGTTGGAAATATAAGTAACTCCGTCCTCCTGACGGGTAAATCCCTTTCCTTTCAGCGGCGGCTGTTCCCTTCCACGCTTAGCTATCAGTGGCTTGCCCTTGACGCTCATCCCATTCTCGCCGCTTACCGGTGGATGATAGGTGGCAATTACCTGCCCTTTCTCTACCATTTCCACCATGTTGATACTCCAATAATCTACACTTCCATCCGGCTGCACCTTCGGCTTATTGCTAAAAGTTCTGTTAAAATGATACTCAAAATAACCGTCTATTCCATCCACCATCGGTGTTCCGGTGGCAACACAGACTTCCCTATTATAAATCTCAGACTGTATCATATTCCGAATGGTTTCCCGCTCTATGCCATGACGAATCTGATTCTTCTCCAGACATTCCATAATGGCTTCTTCTGTATACACCTCATCCTCTGACGGAATCGGAAGCACCAGAAATGCCTGCATCTCATCATAAGTAATTCTTGCTCTTGGCTGCATTTTCTCTTTTGCAATGGTCATAAGCGGTCACCTCTTTTCGTACCAAGTTCTTGGACATTCTTCTAAGATTATAGTATACTAAATACATTTTTTCTGCAATAGTTTTTAGTATTTTTTTGAGGTTACACAAAATTGTCGCTCTATTTCATCTGTGACAGCCGCTCTTCCACCTGTTTCATCATCTGCTCATATTTTTCCAGCTTTTCTCTTTCCTCCTGCACCTTTGCCTCCGGTGCCTTGCTTAAGAATTTTTCATTGGAGAGCATACCTTTGGAACGTGCCAGTTCTTTTTTCAGATGTTCTCTTTCTTTTTCCAGACGTTCCTTCTCCTTCGCCAAATCCACTAAATCCTCCA
>USPJ01000022.1 GCA_900556645.1 uncultured Lachnospiraceae bacterium | reverse complement strand
GTTCACATGGGAGAAAGACGGAAAAGAGATTCCAAAGATTCATCCGGCACAGAAGCCGGTTGCAGTATTGAAAAAGCTGATTGGGATTTTCACAGACCCAGGAGACAGTGTCATTGACCCGTGCTGTGGAAGTGGCGCAACACTTAGAGCGGCATACGAACTTGGGAGAAGTGCATACGGATTTGAGATTGACCGGAATTTCTACGGAAGAGCCAAGAATGAAATGCTAGTATTTAATAAGGACGGGCAGATGAGTATAACAGATTTTCCGGAGGTGATGCAATGATAAACGGAGAGTTAATGGTGGACAACTTCGCCGGAGGAGGCGGTGCTTCTACCGGAATGGAAATGGCAACCGGAATCAGCGTCGACATAGCGATTAACCACGATCCAGAAGCTATCCGTATGCACAAAACAAATCATCCAAACACGAAGCATTATTGTGAAAATGTGTGGGACGTTGATCCTGTGGAAGTTTGTAAGGGAAGGCCGGTGGCGATTGCGTGGTTTAGTCCAGACTGCAAACACTTTTCAAAGGCGAAAGGTGGAAAGCCAAAAGATAAGAATATCAGAGGTCTTGCATGGGTAGCTCTCAGATGGGCGGGATTGGTACGTCCAAGAGTAATCATGTTGGAAAATGTAGAAGAATTTAAGACATGGGGACCGCTGAACCGAAGTCACAGACCTATTAAAAACAAGCAGGGAGTTACTTTTGAAAAATTCGTAAAACAGTTCAAAGAACTTGGCTATGATGTTGAGTACAGGGAATTAGTAGCGGCTGATTACGGGGCACCGACTATGCGAAAAAGATTCTTTTTGATTGCCAGGTGCGATGGAAAACCGATTGTGTGGCCGGAGCCGACACACGCACCGGCAGACAGTGAGGAAGTGAAAGCAGGATTATTAAAACCATACGTTGGAGCATACACGCAGATAGATTTCAGCCGTCCGTGTCCGAGTATTTTTGATACATCAGAAGAAATCAAGGAGAAGTATGGCATCCGGGCGGTGCGTCGGCTGGCTCCTAAGACAATGGAGCGTATTGCAAGAGGACTTAAGAAATTCGTAATCGATAATGCGGAGCCGTTCATTGTTCCTATTGGGTACGGAGAGAGAAAAGGACAAGAGCCGCGTGTACATGATATTAAGAAACCTTTGCCAACCATAGTTGGAAGCGGAAAGCATTATCTTTGCGAGCCGTACATGGTACAGATAGGACAGACTGGATTTACAAAAGACCGGAGCAAGGATGTTAGGGAGCCACTCACAACGATTGTGAGTAAGAATGAGCATTGTCTGATTAGTCCAACACTTATTCAGTACCATTCAGAAACATCTGAGAATGAAGTGAGAGGACAAGCAATAGAAAATCCAATTATGACCGTGGACGGCTCTAACAGATATGGGCTTGTGACATCATTCTTGAGTAAGTTTTATGGTACAAGCACAGGTCAGAGCGTTAATGAACCTTTACACACCATAACTGCCGGAGATGGTCATTTCGGAGAGGTTCGAGCTTTTTTGATTAAATATTATGGGCAGGGAGTAGGTCAGAATGTGGATGAACCGCTCGATACAATCACTTCCAGAGACAGATTCGGACTTGTCACAATCGCTGGAGTTGATTATCAGATAGTTGACATCGGACTGCGGATGTTAGAACCAAAGGAACTATATGGATGTCAGGGATTCCCGGATGATTATATCATTGACCATGACTATACAGGAAAGGCGTATCCAAGGACTGAACAGGTTAAAAGATGTGGAAATGCGGTATGTCCGCCGATTCCTGCGGCACTTGTGATGGCAAATCTTCCAGAACTTTGTAGGTGTAAAAGAACCGGAAATATGAAAATAGAGACAGAGCAGACCGGACAGCTACGGTTTGCGTAAGGAGGGATTCTATGAAATGTCCATACGATAAAAACAAAGATTGTAGCGAGAAATGTAAGCACGCCATGACGTGTATCCAGAGGAAGGAGAAGAAAAGATGGAAGATAGATATTTATACCGTGCAAAGCGGACGGATAACGGAGAATGGGTGGAAGGATTTATTGGAATACATACTTTTATTCCACCAGAAGAATCTGGGAAAGAAACGTATCTTGGAACTGTGATAGAGAAAGTACCAGAAAGAATTTACGATTGCGAATCGTATGAGGTAGACGAATCCACCATCTGCCAGTGCACCGGGCTGAAAGATAAGAACGGTAAGCTGATTTGGGAGAATGATATTCTCATGGGACATGGAAATCCGAAGGATATTGCCAAGGTAGTATTTGGAGAGTTTTTCGTTATCAATGTTGAAACACTGGAAAGAATCGATAAGGTCGTAGGATGGCATTATGAGGTTATTCCGACAGATGCTATCAGCAAATGTGATCCGTTCTGTATACCAATGCCATTGACTGATGAATACATAGAAAGATGTGAATTTGAGGTTATAGGTTCAGCTGTTGACAATCCGGAACTGTTGGAGGTGGAAGAATGATTAAAGGCAGAAAAGTGTACGACCCAACAACAAATACTTGGAGCACAGGATATTGGATTATGGATGATAAAGGAAATTATTATCCGGTGTGGAGTGAGGTGGGAGAATGACAGAGCAGGAAGCAAAATATGAGATTATTGAGCATAAACCAATAATAGGATTTCCGAAGTATGTCAAAGCATTAAATATTGCAATCAAGGCACTGGAAGAAGTACAGCAGTATAGAGCAATCGGTACAGTAGAAGAATTAAAAGAATCTAAAGAACAGTATGACAATATAAATTGCGCTGCCAAAAGCGTTCATTTAAGTGGGTTGTGCGATTTTGAAAATGCAAAGGGGAAAATAATATCTGAAATAAAGAGGAATTATGAATGCTCATTAAGGGATTATGAGGCAATCGGCACGCCGGATGAATGCAGGGCGGCGGTGGAGAAGCAGAAAGCGAAGAAAGAATTGGAAAGCCATGATGAAAAATATATTCTCAAATCTTGTCTTGGACTTATGAAAGATATGGTAGATAAATTTGCAGAATGGTACAGATGGC
Organism: uncultured Lachnospiraceae bacterium; assembly: GCA_900556645.1. Next base: position 7,052 of record USPJ01000022.1, on the reverse strand, counting down.
AACATGGAGAAGATGCCATAGAAGAATTGGACGAGGAAGAGCGGTTCTGTATCAGAAAGACATATTTCAGAATCGTACAAGAACTGTTCCTTCTTGGAACGAACCATTCCGGTGGAACATCTACCAGAGCAAAATGTGAGCAGTTAGGGGTTGATTGGGGCGAAGAAATTGAATTTAATTGGAGAGATGAAGAATGAGCATTACAGAACAAAGACTTAAAGATTATCAGTTGCAAATGAGCATATACGCAGAACAACACAAGATGCTTCTTGCGAGTGATGTGCTGGATATGATTGAGCAGTTGCAGGACGACTTGAAAGATGATATGAACAAGGTTGTAAAGCAGTTGGAAGAGGTTGGGCAGAAAATGAGCGAATCAAAATCCATACAGAAATATGGGAAGTCAAGTCCAGCAAACCACAGGTATTATAAAGCTGTCAGCGTTAAGCGAGCGATTGAGATTGTGAAAGGAGGTGGATTGGATGAAGTGTAAAGTGTGTGATAACGAATTTGAAGCATTGAAAGAAAACAAGTATATAGTCAAAGACACTAGCGTTTTAACAGGAAAAGAACAGCTATACGACTGCTTTGATTGTCCTAAATGCGGATGCCAAGTAATTGGAAAAGTACGAATGGAAATGGCAGGTGGAGTGAATGAGTAGAGTATTACCGATTCTGTTCAATACCGATATGGTTCGTGCGATTCTGGACGGGAGAAAGACGGTGACAAGGCGTGTGATTAAGCCGCAGCCTAAATCAAAGTTGTGCTATACATTTGCAGGAAGTGATTGTGGTACATGGGGATATCCAAGCAAGACAGCACATGAGAGTTGGGGAGAAGAATATAGACTTCCTGATAATATTACAAAAGAGGATTTGGGAAAACGGTGGAATCCGCCATATCACACAGATGATGTTCTGTATGTCCGGGAAACGTGGCATAAATACAAAAAGAGAGTTGGAAAAGGAGAAGGATGTCACATTGCAGAGTTTTACGGATATAGAGCCAGCATTGCAAACTCGGAGGATGCAAACGAGCCGTGGCACCCATCCATCCACATGCCAAAGGAAGCCGCACGTATCTGGCTAAAGGTAACGAATGTGCGTGTGGAGCGGTTGCAGGAGATTACAGAGGACGGAGCTATTAAAGAAGGTATCTACCAATCAAATTGTAGAAATTGTAATGCACCATTTGGATGCGACGCTTGTCTGGATGAAGGATACGATGAGATTGATAAATTTGTAGAAATTTGGAACTCCACCATCAAGAAATCCGACCTTGACCGATACGGCTGGGACGCATCACCGTGGGTGTGGGTAATCGAGTTTGAACGGTGTGAGAAAACGGAAGATTAAATTTGTAGTACATTGATAATTGAATATTGACGGTTGGAGTGGTACAATATTCCTATCACAAATGATGGAGAAAGACATGAAATTTGATGGATGGAGAGATAGAATTACACATAGAAATGATATAACATCGAGAATCACACATTTAACCAATGGGAAAACTGCTGACGAGGCATTTGAAAATCTTATTTCCATGCTTGAAGGTAAAAGAATCAATGGTGGACATGGTTTTATTAATGGCGATGACGCAGTAGTGTGTTTGCAGGAAGCTCCATTGAGTTCTATTTCTGAAAATTTGATATATGAACGAATGATGAGAGAATCAAGTGGTTCGAATCATTATAGGTATAGAGCATTCGGATTAAGGTTTGCTAAGATGTTTGTATATAGGAAAGGTGGAAGACCTGTTATATATGGTCAAGCATCAGAACTTAGGAAAATACTTCCAAAAGATGAATGGTGGCGAATTGTGGATTTGCAACTTGATTCAGCGGATAACGTAATTGATTGGAGCCATGAAAGGGAATGGAGAATAAGAGGTGATTTAGAATTCAAGTATAACCAAACAGAGGTCATAGTTCCGTCGCGAAAATTTTATAAAAGATTTGTAAATTACTGCTTAGACAATGATAAGCGAGAAATATTAGAAGGAATAAATGGAATTATAACATTAGATAGCGTATATTGCTGATATATCACCAACCGTCAATATTTGACGGTTGGTATTTTTATACCGAACAGAAATGACTAGTGGTTACAATAAATTGACTACACCATAAAAATAAGTTACAATAATACCAGAGCCAAAGAGCCAGGTATATAGAATAATCTATGTATCCGGCTCTTTTTATTTTATAAGAAAAGAGGTGACATAGTGGATAAACACGAAAAGGCAGAAGCAGATTATATGGCAGGAATGAAGTACAAAGATATAGCAGAGAAATATGATACCACTATTAACACCGTGAAAAGTTGGAAAAAACGATATGGATGGAATAGAAAAGAGGGTGCACCCCAAAAAGGAAAGGTGTGCACACAAAATAAAAAGGTTGCATCCGTAGAGGCAGGGCAGATAGATGATGGTACAAGAGAGACGTTGCAGAACGATAAATTAACACCAGAGAGGCAGATGTTTTGTATTTATTATAGCCGGACATTCAATGCGGCACAAAGCTATCAGAAGGCATATGGTTGCAAATACGAGACGGCAATGGTTGAGGGATGTAAACTCCTAAGAAACCCAAATGTCAAAGCTGAGATAGAACGTCTCAAGGATATTAAACGCCAGCAGATTATAGCAGAATCAGAGGATATTGTAGAGCTGCAGATGCGTATAGCATTCTCGGACATTGGGAATGTATTAAGTTTTGGGAAAACGGAAGTAGAAGCAAAGTCCGGCAATCTCATAGAGATAAACACTGTGAATCTGAATGAATCAAAAACAGTAGATACACAGCTTATTGAAAGTGTTAAAGAGGGACGCGATGGTATTTCGGTTAAACTGAAAGATTCTCAGAAAGCTATTGACTGGCTAACAAAGTACTTCCTCATGCATCCAGAGAGTAAGTATCGTGCGGAGTACGAGAAGAAAAAGGCAGAGGTCAACGATAATGCCGGAGAAGAGATTTTGAAGAATATGCAGACAATTGCGGATATTTTGCAGCACCCGGCAAATAACCGTAGCATAGATGATTTTGAGGAGGTGCAGGACAATGAATGATCCGGCACCACTAAGCCAAAGACAGTATGACTATATGCTCCGGTGTTTTGACAGCTGGTTCAACGTGGCAGAAGGCGGAAAGCGAGGCGGGAAGAATGTATTAAACACATTGATATTCTGCTCCATATTGGAAACACACCACAATAAGATACACTTAATAGCTGGAGTGTCCGTGGCTACGGCAAAACTCAATATTTTTGATTGCGACGGATACGGATTGCTAAATTACTTTGAGGGACGTTGCCGAGAGGGAAAATATAAAGACCGTGATTGTGTCTATGTACAGACCAAGACCGGAGAAAAGGTTGTGCTTGTGTCTGGTGGTGGCAAGGATGGAGACGAAAAACTGATTAAAGGTAATACCTACGGTATGGCTTATGTGACAGAAACGAATGAGTGTCACCCGAAGTTTTTAAAAGAGGTATTCGACCGTACTTTTTCCAGCTCAGATAGAAAGATATTCCATGACCTAAATCCAAAAGAGGAAGAACACTGGTATTATACTGACATTCTTAAATTCCATGAAGAACAGCAGACTAAAAATCCAAAATATGGATATAATTACGGACATTTCACTCTGGTAGACAATATGAGCCTGTCGGACAAGAAGATAGCCACTGTTTTAAGTACATATCAAAAAGATAGCGTGTGGTATAAGCGTGATATTCGCGGAGAGAGAGCAGTTGCGGAGGGAATCATATTCCGTAGGTTTGCGGAAAATAACGAACCATATCTATATGACGATGAGGAAATCATGGAAGATGGTGTTTTGGTAAGAGAACCATCTAAGGTAGTAATAGGTGTCGATTTCGGAGGAAACGGGTCAATGACAACAATGGTGTGCACACTTTTTTATAATGGGTATCACGATTTAAAACCAGCGGAAGAGGATTCTTTACCAAAAACACAAGACATTGATTCCGATAAAATATGCGAGAAGTTCATAGAATTTTATCGGATGTGTATTGACAAATATAATGGAGTTGACTGGGTGTTTTGCGATAGCGCTAGCACAACCATGATAAATAGTCTAAGAAGTGCTGCTAAAAAGGAAGGATTACCATATAGGAGTATAGCAGGGTGCTGTAAGAACGAAGTATCTGAGCGTCCGAGAATGGTGGATTTACTTTTCAATACTGAAAGATTAAAGGTAAACAGGCGGTGCAGGAATCTCCGTAAATCCATTGGTAGTTTGAAGTGGGACGAAAAAAAGCCAAATATTCCAGAGGATAAGAATATCGGCAACTGTAATGACTGGTGGGATGCATTTTGCTACACCATTTTAGATTTCATAGAATATATAGCTTTAGACAGATAGGAGGAGTCATAAGGAAAGATTTTGTAAAAGCATATTTAAAGAAACAGGATTATATAGTTAATGAAAATGCATTGGAGATAGTCAATCTGTGCGATAACTGGTACGCAAACAGAATTATTGAGGATTTTCATAAGAGAAAGAATCTGAATAATGTGGAATTACAGATCGAGCGTATGAATTTTGCAAAACGGTGCTGTGCCGATGATGCAAACCTGTGCGAGATTATTTCTGTTGCACCAGAGAATAATAGTGCATCACAGGAATTCATTAATGAACTTCTGAAAAATAACAGATTCAATGTTAGATACAGAGAGCAGTTAGAGAAAACCGCTGCCACAGGAACCGTGGGGGCGTATATCTACCTCCGTAATGCAAATTATTTGGAAAACAATAACGGAACTGTAACTGTTTCTGGAGGGGATATTCGCATAAACTATGTGGATGCAGACTGTATTCTTCCACTTACTGTAGAAAATGGTCTGGTAACAGAGTGTGCCTTTTGTGCTACGAATAAATTTAGAGGAAAGGATAAAACAACATTAGTCATTTTCACACAGGATAACGGAAGATACAAGGCTGACACGGTGGTTTTTAATGAAACAGGAAAGCAGATTGATGCGGAATCGTCCAGTATTCAGCTTGGAGATGTTAAGCCATTTTCCATTATGACTAATGCAGAGGTTAATAATTTAGATAACATGGAAGGGTACGGTTTGCCGAAAATCTATAACAACATCCCACTATTTAAAGCCGTAGACCTTTGCTATAACATCCTATATGGAGATTTGGATAAAGGTCAGAAACTCGTGTTTTTAAATGAGGTATTAGCTACTATCCGAAAAGGAAAAGACGGAAATCCAGAACTAACGCCGCAACAGAAAGAAATATTTGTGTTAATTGGCGAAAAGCTACCGAATGAGGATGTAATTATTAAAGAGTATAACCCGGAAATCCGTGTTGAACAGATAACAAAGGCTTTTGAGTTAGTATTGTCACTCCTTTCTATGCAGTTTGGATATGGCACTAAGAAATATACTTTTGAGAATGGAAAAATAACAACAGCAACGGAGTATATCGGTACGAAACAGGACGAGATGCAGGAACTCAATAAGCAGCGGAATAATGCATCTGACTATATCGCAGACATTATCCATGCGGCAATGTGGTTTTCAAACCAGTTCTCCGGTACGTCCTATGATGTAAAGGAAGAACTTATGATTGAGTTCGATGATTCCTATGTAGAAGATAAGCAGACAAAACTTGAAGCTATGAGGGCGGATGCACTTTCGTTTGCAGAAGTGCCAATATTGAAGGTGTGGTATTTAATGGAGAAATACAATATCTCGGAAGAGGAAGCAAAGAAGTATATTGGAAACGGATTCGTTGATGATATGGAAGACGATGAGGATGAGATGAGAAAAGACATTGCGGGGTTGGCAGAAGTTAGTGGAAAACCGTTGAACGGAGCATAGACACAGAGTTTAATTGCGATAATGAGTCAATTTACGTCGGGAACAATTACAGAGGGACAGGCAATTAATTTAATTTCACAAGCAATTGGAATAAGCAAAGAAGATGCAAGAGCAATATTGAATGGTGATATAGAATAAGGCGGTGGTACAAGGGCATTATCAGAAGAGCAGATTGAAACACTCATAGACAAATACATAATGGGACTGTATGAGCAGATGGAAGATGAAATCATTGCAGATATTGCCCGGAGAGTAAAAAAGACCGGTAGATACACCGAGACAGCCGAATTAATGGCGAAATCTATGGTGGAGCAGGGATATTCTGCAGAGAAGATACAGGCAGAGGTAATGAATATAATCCGTGCAGATAAAGCCTATCAGATGGCAGTAGCAGAAAATACCAAGGCATACAAGCAGGAAGTACAGGACATTATTAAACGGACTGTAAAAGAAGCTAAAGAAGCCGGGGACGAACTTACGGCTGAAGCTGGTAATATGGCATGGAATAATGACCTATCCATGTGGCAAGAGCACGGAGCAGACCTAAAGAAACCGAATAGCATGAGTCAGCTCATAAGTGCCTTTCAAAAACAGACTGCAGGACAGCTTAGGAACCTTACGAAGAGTACCGGATTTAAAAACACGGTATTTTCCACAACCGGAGTTCTTAATGCTTATCAGAGAGAGATGGATTTAGCACTTCTTAAGGTTTCTACCGGGACTTTCTCCTATGACCAAGCTGTAAATGATTGCGTACATAGATTAGCACAGAGCGGATTAAGGTCTATTGATTATGCGAATGGTCGGACATATCAGCTTGATACAGCGGTAAGGATGTCGGTAAGAACCGGATTGAGCCAGTTATCCGGTAAAATCATGGAAGAAAACCTCAAACAGACCGGACAGGACCTTGTAATTACATCACAGCATATAGGAAGCAGACCGGAGCATGTACCTTGGCAAAACAAGGTATTCTCCTATTCCGGTAAAAATAAGAAGTACCCTGATTTTTTCAAATCCACCGGTTACGGAACAGCTACCGGATTAAAAGGTGTGAACTGTACACATGAGTTTTATCCTTTCTGGGAAGGTGCGGATTTCGTGCCGGATGATATTGAAGAGCCAAAACCTGTCAAAATAAATGGAAAAACTTATGACTATTACCAAGTAACGCAGAAACAACGACAGA
>USPJ01000021.1 GCA_900556645.1 uncultured Lachnospiraceae bacterium | reverse complement strand
TCGGAGTTACACCGAATCAACCTAATGGCTCGCGGGCTTTACCGCCGGTCGGAAATTTCATCCTGCCCTGAAGATTAATATTTAATTCTTGATTATTGTACTACTATGGGAATCGCTTGTCAATGTAAAGTTCCTATTGGATTTACCAAGGCTTTATTTACTGTCCGCCTTCTGCTGGAATTTTACATTGTTCACGATAAACCGCTCATGTTCTCCTTCGCCGATTTTTCCCCTCTCGTCAAAGGCTTCTACCTGAAAGACCAGTCTTCTTCCGTCGATTTCTACCAATTCACTCTTGGCTGTTACCTCCATGCCCACAGGAGTTGCAGAGATATGTTTGACATTCATCAAGGTTCCAACACTTCCCTGTCCTTCTTCCAACTCATCTGCCACACTGGTATAGGCTGCCTGTTCCATCAACGCAATCATAGCCGGAGTTGCATATACATTTAACTCACCGCTCTTCATGGTTTTCGCCGTATTCTTATCTGTTACCTTTTCTGTGATTTCTTTTATGATTCCTGCTTTTAACATTTTTTTCTCCTTCTTGTATTTCACACTATTTTTCATATGTGTATTGTATCAGAAAACACAACCTATGTTAATGCCTTTTCCTTTCTGTGTCAGAAATTTCCTTTAGTAGCGTCTCCAATAGCATAATGTGATATTTTTCGTCTTTGATAATTCTGGCTAATACTGCATTTACATGATTGTCTTTTATCATGCTTATATGCATCCGGTATTGGTTGATGGCAGCTTTTTCCGCTTCTATATCTGCCAAAAGCATTTTTCTTCCTTCCTCCGGTATGGTGATATATTGGGTAATAGCAGACAGCTCAGATGTGGCACCGCAATAGTCTATACTGAGCAGATTTGCATATGTCTGATTTTTTTCTCTGACCTGTATTTCAGGATACGGAAGCTCTACCATAATTGGTTTTACGTCCATAAAGTTACATGTATTTGTAATAGGGGTGATGGTTTCGTCCATTTTTTTACTCCCATATATTTCTATATGATAATATATTAGAATTCTTGTAATAGGTGAATATCAAACATAATATCCACTTTGTTTTATCCCCTTTTACCTTACTAATAACTTTTAGTCTTTTACAAACTCTGACACTGCCTTTTCTATTTCTTTTGAATGTCCGACCATCATATGACCTCCTGTTTCAAACGATATAAATTTGCAATTCGGAAATCTGCCAAGTGCATTTAAAGTATCTTCATAGTTTGCCAACTTATCATCTTTAGCATGTAAGATCAGTGACGGCACTTGTAAAGATTCAATTTCATAATCATCAAAATTTCTTGCCATATCGGGATTCGTAACAGAAGCGTCTAATATTACACCCTTTTTTCTGTCCTCAACAGGCAACATACTGTATATTGTAGAAGATTCCATTCCCATAATCGGTTCAAATAATGGACTGATGAAAAACATTGCATAATCATTGCATAAGAACGCAGGCGGACCTGCATATTCGGAATATTTCTTTGGTTTTTCTGCATAGGGCATTGCAGAGCAATATAATATAAGCCCTTTTGTTCGTTCAGGATAATCTAAAGCAAATCGTATCGCAATACTTCCACCTGCCGATGCGGCTAACAAGTAGACCTTATCAATTCTCAATTCATCTAACAGTTCAACATATGCAGAAGCTTGTTCAGCCGGTGTACCATTGCCTAAAATATCGCTTCCCAAATATCCAAACCTTGACGGAGCAATGATTCTATAATCGGAGCTAAAATTTTTGCAAGTATCATAGGCTTGGTCATAACCGCCAAAAATCCCATGCACAGATAGGATTATTTCGCCTTCCCCTCTATCAACATAAGTCATATTCCCATAGCTCAAGTTAGCTGTTTTTGCTCCGTATGTAACAAGTCGCTCCTTCCCCTCTTTCACTGCCATATTGCACCGTATTCCCTGAACAATCAAATATATTGCAAGGACAAACAGAATACCTCCTACAATGTATATCCACATCCGCTTATACCAAACCTTTCTCACTGATTTTCCCATTGCTATTGTTCCTCTCCTTTATAGGTTTCACAAAATTCTTGTACCATTAAGGTAAGTTCTTGTTTTGCTTCTTCTGCCTTATCAAGGTGCATATCATATTTTTGTAACAGATAAAAGATAGGCGTATAGAAACGTAACGCAATAATATGCGGATTGTCCTTTTTGATAATTTTTGCATCTATAAGTTCGGAAAATATTTTTTCTTCGTGTTCGATTGCCCCGTTGATAAATAAATCTTCAAATAGTTGGTTCAATTCTGAATTGTGATATCGCTCAATTATTAGCATTTTTCTAAATTTTGAAGCAACTTCATCCTTTAAATAAAACATAAATAAAGCTATTGCAAAGTCTACAATGTTTTCCATAGTGGCTGTTCGATAGGTAATGTCAGCTTGAGGCGTATCCGGCAACCGCAATTCATTTCTGACTTGCTCCATTCTGTCGGAAAAAACTTCTACGCAAGAATTAAAAATATCTTGTTTACTCTTATAGTGTTTATATAAAGACGGTGCTTTAATTCCGACTGCGTCGGCTATCTCACCAACATAAACCGCACTATATCCCTTTTCAGCAAATAGTGTCAAAGCTGCCTTCAAAATTTTTTGTTTTGTAGTCATATTAATTTTCTCCTTAGCTAATTTGAATTACCCGTTTTATTATAGGCTAATTGTAATTAGCCGTCAATATAAGACATAACAGTATTTCTACAATTACAGTAAAGTTATCCGTAAAAAAGCCGAGTGATTTTCGTGTAACGAAAACCACTCAGCCATATAAAACATGACTCTATTTTGTTAATTACGGGTTATTCCCCAATCAACTCTGCCTTAAACTGCGTCTCACCCTTACGTGATTTATATAGGAACACTGCCAGAGACAGGAGATTGAATACTACAATCATGCCAATAAACACCCTCATCTGAGGCATAATCTCATTTCCGGTTGAAATAGTTGCACGGAATGCCTTTACACTGTAAGTAAACGGCATATGTTCGTGAATCATGTGGTAGAAATCCGAGGATAATTCCAACGGATAAGTTCCTGCGGAACCTCCCAACTGAAGCACCATGAATATCAGCATCAGATAACTTCCCACTTTGCCCAAGCATACGTTGAAAAAGTACATGACTGACATGAATGCCATGGATGCCACCACCGCTACTAATATGGTTTTTCCTAAATACTGTGGTTCAAATCCCAGAATCCATTTCAGCATAAAAATCATCACTACTGCCTGCACAACGGAAATTACCAAATATACGGTTGCTTTGCTGAACCACCAGCTAACACCTTTTTTCACTTCCCCTGCCGGTTTGGTCAGCGGATATATGGTACAGAATGCAATACATGCTACCCAGAGACCTACTCCCATCATATATGCTGCCATCGCACTTCCGTTATTCTCGATATGGGAATAGGTATCCCCTATGGATTCTACCGGAGCCGCAAACATATCTACCGTATCCTCATCGGTTTTTGTACTGTTTACTTCATCTCTCGCTTCTGTCAAGCTGTCAGCCAAGGTCATGCTTCCGTTTTTCAGCTCTTCTAAACCTTTTCCAAGGGAATCAGAACCTTCCGTAAGCTGTGCCACACCCTTTTGCAGACTGTCTGCTCCGTTACTGATTTTTCCTGCTCCCTCTGTCAAAGCTTTACTGTTGGCGGTCAATTTTTCAGCTCCAGCCGCCACACTTGCCGTACCGTCCGTATATGCATAGATACCATTCTTTAACCCGTTTTCCCCGTTGACTCCTGCTTCTAACTGTCCGATTCCGTCATCTACAGTTGTCATTGCCTGTATCAATCCCATGGTTTCCGGTGTGGTCCCGTTTCTATCCAACACGTTCTGCACATTTTGCAAACCGCCCTGAAGTTCCGTAATTGCCTGTTGGCTTCCCGGTAATACCACACTCGCATTGGTCTGCAAACCGCTTAAGAGGGCTGTCAACTGTGCCATCTCCGCACTGATATCCTGCCCCAATCCCTGTTTGGTATTAATTACCTGCATTAACTGGTTTGCCTGAACAATGGCATTATTTACTCCGGTAAGTCCTGTTTGAAGCTGCTGTATCTGTGCTTCTTTTTCCGGTGTCATACTTGACGCAAGGGTATCGGACATTTGGTTCATACCTGCCAATATGGCTCCACTTCCGCTTTTTAAGGATATCAAACCATTGGATACGGAATCCACACCGATTTTCAGACTGCTTCCTTTTTCATTTAAAAGGGCTGCACCATTCTCCAGATCGGCTACCCCTTCCGTATATGCTCCGATTCCTTCTTCTAATGTGGCACTTCCTTGCTGTAGAATGCTGGTTCCCTCCGACAACGCATTTAATCCGTCGTTCATCTTCTGATTTCCCGCAAGCAATTGGTCTGTACCATCTGTAATCTGCAATGCCCCATCTGCCGCCTCTACAAAGCCGTCTCCAATTGTCTCCAACTGTTCAAATACTGTCTCTGTATACTGCGTCGTAATTTTCTCACGAATGCTCTGCTGAATCTTGCTTACTGCTGTTTCACTCATCTTAGAGGCAATATAGTTTTCCCCCGGATTCGTGGTGTAATACAATTCCATTTTCTTTGTATCATCTTCCATCAGCGTTGTTGCATTTTGGGAAAAATCCTCCGGTATGGTAATTACCATGTAATACGTACCGTTTGCCAGACCTGATTCTGCGGTTTTTTTCGTCCACAAAATGAAACCCCAAAGAGTTATCCTCTTTCATATTCTTTATCAGGTCTTCCCCCACATTCAGTTCCTTCTCATTGTACATGACCGGTTGGTCTTTATTTACCACCGCCACCGGAAGCCGTTCCAGCCTTCCGTAGGGGTCCCACATGGCTCCCACAAAAATTGCCGTGTAAATTGTCGGTATCAGGATGATCGCGATCATGACCACGATCATAAATTTGTTTTGAAATAGCTTCTTCCATTCGTTTTTGAGCATTTATCGTCCTCCTTACAATTTTACTTTAACAACTAAAAATAAACTGCAAGGAGAAAACTCCTAAACGGATTTTATAATTTTTCTAAACAAAATCTAAACTTTCTTTTTCTATTCTAAATTAAGCCGATAACCGGCACCCCAGACAGTCTCAATGATTTTCGGGTTCTTACTGTCCTCTTCTATCTTTTCACGGATACGATTGATATGTACGGTAACCGTTACGCTGTCACCCACATAATCATACCCCCATATTTTTTCAAACAGCTCTTCTTTGGAAAAGACAATATTGGGATTCATAGCAAGGAACTTTAGCAGCTCAAACTCACGGTTTGGGAATTTAATCTCTTCTCCGTCCCTGTATACCTTCCAGCTTCTGGTGAGTATTTCTATATTTCCTATCCGGATAATATCCCTTTTCTCCCCTTCATTTTCCTGTGGTCTGTATCCTTTGGTCAGGCGTTCATAACGGCTGAGATGAGATTTTACACGTGCCACCAATTCCGCCGGATCAAAAGGTTTCGGTATATAATCATCTGCTCCGATTCCCAGTCCCAGCACCTTATCAATGGACTCTGTCCTGGCTGTTACCATCAGAATCGGAATATCAATTTTATTTCTTATTTCACGGCAGATATCGTATCCGTTTTTTCCCGGAAGCATTAAATCCAGTAAAATCAAATCGAATGTTCCGGTCAATGCCAGCTCCACGGCTTTTTCTCCGTCTGTCTCAACCTGAGTCTCAAATCCATTGATTTCCAGATAGTCCTTTTCCAGCATTGCTATTTCTTCTTCGTCTTCCACAATCAATATTTTGGTTCCCATACTTCCTCCTACTCTTGATTCTCTTCCACTATAGGAAGGGTAATCGTAATGCAAAAACCATTATTATTAGATGCCTGAATCTGCCCCTTATGCTGCTCTATAATTCGTTTAGCGATATACAATCCCAAACCATCCCCGTCTATCTTGCTGTTGCGGGTTTCATCTCCCCGGTAAAACTGTTCAAAAAGATATGGCAGCTTTTCCTCCGGTACCCCTTCTCCGTCATCTTCAATCTTTAAGATAACCTCTTTCTCTCTGCAAAGCATATGAAGCTGAATCAGTACATGTTCACCTTTTCGGTACTTCATACTGTTTTCCACAATATTGTAGATGACTCTTTTTATCTGTTCCCGGTCAATATCGGCATAGACCTGAGTATCCGGTTTCAAAAATATAACATCTGTCTTTTTCTCTTTTAAGTCTCTCTGTCCCTCATCCACTAAATTTTGTAAAAACTCTCCCAAATTTGTTGGTTCCATGTAAACCGGCATATTGCCCGTTTCCATCTTAGAATAAGTGAACAGCTTCTGCAATAAGACATCCATGGCACATGCCTTCTGATAAGCGATGTCCAAATACTGTGCCTGTTTTTCCGGCGTATTGGCAACCCCATCCTTCATGCCTTTCAGGTACCCCCTGACGGATGTCAACGGAGTCCGCAAATCATGGGAAATTCCTGCAATCATTTCCGTTTTTGCCTTTTCATACTCCTCCGCTTTGTTTATGTTCTCTATCAAACTCTTCTGCATCATATTAAAGGACTGGCAGAGCTTTTCAAACTCTTCTTCCCCTTCATATTCCACCGGCTCTGTAAAGTCCCCTTCCTCCATCCGGTTGGCTGCCTCCATCAGTTTTTCTATAGGTTCTATAATCTGATTTTCCAGTTTACTGCTGAAATAGCGGCTGATTCCCACAATAATTCCAATTGCCAGAATTCCCAATGCCATAAACACCGGTATCAGCCAATGGATAATTCGCTCCTGCTGTTGAGTGAGATTATCACTTTCCACATTCTTCAATGCCACCGCCCGGTATTCTCCTTCTGCGGTCTCATATGTTTTAAAAATCATCGTGGAGTTTTTCCAGACGAAAACATCTGCTTCCTTCTGGTCTGTAGCATAACGTTTCAGGTGCTTCATCTCTCTTTTTTCCTCTGACGTAAAATCAGAATAGAGTTCTGTTCCGTCTTTCTCCAAATACAGCTGATATCCGTTATTTTCAATTTCTTTGCGAAAATCCTCTAGCTTGTCCTGTGAAAAATCATAAGAATCCAAAATATTCACCGTTTCCACCGAACGTTTCTCCAGCTTAGCGTAGTTTGCCATTTTATCCAGATAAGTACTTTCAAAAATTTCTATGATAATTCCGCTAATAATCAAAAGTGATAGCAAAGCGGATAAAAGAATCCGAGTGTTTGTTCTGGATAATCGTTTTCTGATGGTCATCTCTTTCCCTCCGGTTTTCCTACTATGATGAATCAGTTTACACCTCAATCATAAACTACCGAAGTGAAAAATGTAAACATTTTCTAAACAAAGCTCCTTTTCTCTAGGGTAAAAAGGGACTGTGACAAAAAAGGATATTTTGTCACAGTCCCTTATTCCCAAAACAATCCTATATTCGGTTGTTTCATGGTAAATATCACAAACAGCAAAAATAATATACTAAAAATGAGAATTCCCCAAATATTCTTCCCTTCTCCGTCCCTATATAGCTGCCGGATTCCTCGATAGGAATATATACTATAAATTGCCACTCCTATATAAAAGGTCAGAATATCCAGCCACATGATATCTCCTCCCCAAATACCGGAATACGTGAAGAAAAAGGCTACAATAAAGAACATTCCCCACAAAACACCTTTGGCTTTTACCGTTATCCAGCCGGGTATCCAATCTTTTCCCCCAATTCCCTGTATTACGGTAAAAAGCAGTGCCGGCATATACAACAGCTTCAAATGCTCCCACGTACTCTCGTTGATAGGCGAAATCATTGCCGCCAAAGCATTTCTGTCTGTCCATTCATATACAAAGTGCAACAGGGTTCCCAAAATTGCCACAAACAGAAAATCTGCTATTTCCCATTTTGCCGTACTCTCGATTTTTTCCCGCATATAAAAGTCCTCCCTTTTTATTATATGCGGAATCTGCAAATCTATTCCCTTTCCGAATCTGTCTATTATTTATGAGAAATACGTCTGCTGTATAAAAGTCTTATGGAATTGAGGATACACAGGAATGCCACCCCAGTGTCGGCAAATACTGCCAGCCACATATTGGCGTAAATTCCGGTTAATCCCAAAATCATTACTGCTACCTTAATGGCAATGGCAAAAACAACATTTTCTTTGGCTATCAGGTTGGTGTCCTTTGCAAGTCCCACTGCTGCCGGAATAGCATCCATATTGGAATTCATAAATACCACATCTGCCGCTTCAATGGCTGCATCGGCTCCGCTTCCCATGGCGGCACCCACATCTGCTCCCGCCAATACCGGGGCATCATTGATTCCATCTCCCACAAACATAACGCTTCCATGAGCTTCACGGATTTTTTGCAGTTCTGACAGCTTCTCCTCAGGAAGCAGTCTGGCATGAACCTCTTCCACCCCTGCTTCTTTTGCTATGATTTCTGCACTATCCTGTGCATCTCCAGTCAACATAACTGTTTTCAAATTCTGTCTCTTCAGACTGGCTATGGCTTTCGGTGCCTCTTCTTTCATGGTATCGGAAATAATAAGATAGCCGATATACTTTCCTTCCGACGCCAGAATCACTTCTGAACCGCTTTTATCCGGCTGATAATTTTCCAAATTTATCTGATACAATTCCATCAGCTTTTTGTTTCCGCAGAGAATCTCTCTTCCTTCTACAACTGCCCGGATTCCCTTTCCTGAAATCTCTTCCGATTCGCTGACTTGTGGCAGCTCCAAAGCTTTCTCCGCTGCCCGCTCCACAATGCTTACTGCAATAGGATGTGTGGAATTTTTCTCACAGGCTGCCGCAAGGCACAGCAGCTCGTCTTTACTGATTTCTGATTCCGGTACTATCTCCTGTACCACGAAATTTCCCTTTGTAATAGTTCCGGTCTTATCCATGACAATGGCTTGGACATTACTCAGTGCCTCCAGTGAAACACCGCCCTTAAATAAAATTCCGCCTTTGGAACCTGCACCGATTCCGCAGAAAAATGCAAGGGGTACACTCAATACAACTGCACACGGACAACTCATTACCAAAAAGCTCAAGGCTGTATAAACCCAAGGACGGAAAGCCTCTCCGGTAATCAACGGCATTCCAATGGCTGTGAAAACAGCCACAGCAATTACAATCGGTGTATAGACTCTGGCAAATCTGGTAATAAAGTGGTCAATTTTCGGTTTGCTGGCTGCAGCATTCTCCACAGAATCCAGAATCTTACTTACCATGGACTCCTCCAATGGCTTTTCGACTTTAATTTTCAGCAAACCGGAGGTGTTCACACAGCCGGAAAGTACCTCTGTCCCCACCTCTACTTTTACCGGAACCGGTTCTCCGGTTACCGCGGAAGTATCCAAACGGCTCTCTCCTTCTACCACGATGCCATCCAACGGGATTCTGTCTCCGGCTCTTACCAGCAGCACATCTCCCGGTTTCGCCTCTTTTGCAGGTATTACGCTGACTTCTTCTCCTGTTACCAGATTTACTACTTCCGGTCTTAGGTCAATGGCATCCATAATCTGGCTGCGGCTTCGCTCCACTGCCACATCCTCAAAAAATTCTCCGATTCTGAAAAACAGCATGACTCCCACTGCTTCAGGATATTCTCCGATGACAAATGCTCCGATGGTAGCAATACTCATTAAAAAATTCTCATCAAAAGGGTTTCCCTTAAACAGATTCTTAACCGCCGTAACCACAATCTCTCCGCCCAATATCAGATATGCCACCACAAAGGCAATCAGATATGGCAATGTGTATTCTCCGCCTCCCTGCATCTTATTTACAATCACTGCACCTAATAAAACAGCGGCTCCTGCCAGAATACAAATAAGATTCTTTCGGTTCTCCGTATCCGGTTCCTCTATACTTTTCTCTTCTTTCCTTTCCACAATCCGTATACCGTCTTCGATTTGATTGCAGATATCCTCAATCTCTTTTCGGAGTTCATCCGGATTCTCCGCAGTAATCCGAAGCTGTTTTGTGGCAAAGGTTATCGTAGCCCATGAAACACTCTCCAGATGATTAATCCGTTCTTCCATCTTTGCCGCACAGTTGGCACAGCCCAGATTTTCCATGGTATAAACCTTGGTCACGTGATTTGCCGGTGTCTCTTTCTCCCCCTCATGTATATGCTCATGTTCACATCCACAGCTGTCTTCATGTTCATGTTCGTGTCCGCATCCACAACTGTCTTCATGTTCATGCTCGTGTCCACATTCACAATCATGTTCGTGCTCTTTAT
>USPJ01000020.1 GCA_900556645.1 uncultured Lachnospiraceae bacterium | reverse complement strand
GGAAATCCACCATAACTTAAATACTGTTCAAATAATTTAATTTCATCAATGTTTTCATGCATTTCATCATAATATTGAATTAACTCTTTAAATGAAAATGGATAAACATCTATATGGAAATATCTTCCCGCAATTAATGTGGCCAATTCTCCAGAGAGCAGTTCAGAATTGGAACCTGTTATATAAATATCACAATCAAAATCTACCCTATATGAATTTATGCTTTTTTCCCAGCTCACAATATTTTGAATTTCGTCAAACAACAGATATATTTTACCTGAAGTGTTTTTTATTAAATTATTGACGCACACATCCAATTCCATGAAGTTTTGGATTTTATTGTATTTTTGAGATTCAAATGATATTAAAAATATGTTTTCTTTGGAAATTCCACGTTCAATAAGTTCTTCTTTTATACTGTGCAACAGATAGGTCTTACCACTTCTTCTAACTCCCGTGATGATTTTAATTGGTTCTGTATTAATTAACCTTCTGATTTTTTCCAGATATAACTCCCTTTTTATCATTTGAAAACACCTGTTTTAAGTTATATTTTTAAAATATATAAATTTTATCGACTATACTCGATAAATTTTAAAAAATAGCAAAAATTTCTTTTATACTCGATAAAAATCAAGATTTCAAAATTACATTAAAATCATTATTTTATTGATTTAAGAATGTAAAATTGTTTTTAGAAAAAACTGACCAATTTATAAACTATAAAAACCAATGAGATATTGGATATCCAATAAAAGCAACAGGGGGTTTTAATCATCAACTATCACATACTGGACATAACATTAAAAGAAATAGCGAATACCTCAATAAATGAACTGTTAGAATTTATGAACATCGATTATGAAATTGTAGAATCAGCCAAAACAGAATTCAGCGAATTAAAAAATAAAAGATATCATCTGGACTACGTAGGTAAAACAAAAGACAAAATTTATATCCATATAGAATTTCAAGCAAGATTTCCAACAAAAAAGGAATTGCAAAGAATCTTCGCTTATGTCGCATTACTACATGAATACACCGGCTGTTTTGTTGAAACCTACATCATTTGTGTTCAAGCAATACCACACGACCAGATTATCCATCAGTACAGTAAAGACAATGTTTTTAAAATTAACATCATGTCCTTAAAAAACATTGACGGAAATAAAAAAATAAATAGTATAAGTAAAAAAATAGAAAACAACGAAAAACTAACACCAACAGAAATACTTGCTTTGAAATTAATGCCGTTTACAAGCTATAAGGAAACAACAGAAGAAATAACATTGAAAACTGCTCAATTAACCAATAAAATAACAACATTAACCATAGACGAACTTAACAACATCAAGTACATTCAACAGGCAGTATGTTCCAAAGTAATAAAAAAAGAACACCAACAACCAATAATGGAGGAAATAAAAATGAGAAACACACTATACGACCAAGCCAGAAAAGAAGGAATAAAAGAAGGAAAAACAGAAGGAATAAAAGAAGGAATAAACGAGGGAAGAAAAGAAGGAAGAAATGAAGGAAAAAATGAAATGAAAAATGAAATAACAAACGAAATAACAACACTAATTCAAAAAGGAAAACTACCCCAAGACACATTAAACCAAATACATTCCTTAAAAATGTAAAAAAACACCAGCAATCAATAATAGAGGAAATAAAAATGAGAAAATTTATAGGAGATAAAGCATTTTATAAAATGGTACTGATGGTTGCAGTACCGATTATGATACAAAATGGACTGACCAATTTTGTCAGTCTCTTAGATAATATTATGGTAGGCCAGATTGGAACAGAACAGATGTCCGGCGTAGCCATTGTCAACCAGTTGATTGTGGTGTTCAATCTCTGCATATTCGGCGGAATGTCGGGGGTTGGAATCTTTACGGCACAGTATTATGGAAGCGGTGACCAAAAAGGAGTTCGTCATACCTTCCGGTTGAAAATCATCATTGCGGCAGTTTTGGTGGCACTGTGGTTTTTCGTATTTACCTTTTTCGGAGACCAACTGATACAGATGTTTTTAAAGGGAGATGCCACGGGAAGCGATGCAAGGCTGACCTTTCAATATGCCAAAGACTATCTGCATATTATGATGGTAGGTCTGATACCCTTTGCTCTGGCACAGGTATATGGCGGAACTCAGCGTGAAACAGGAGAGACCGTACTGCCTATGAAAGCAGGCATGGCGGCAGTATTGGTAAATCTGATTCTGGATTATGGTTTGATTTTTGGAAAATTCGGATTGCCGAAGATGGGAGTATTAGGGGCAGCCATTGCCACCGTATTGGCAAGAGTAGTAGAATCGGCAGTGGTCATTGTATGGACCCACAAAAACACAGAGAGGAATCCGTTTATCAAAGGCGTATATCGTTCTTTGCATGTGCCGGCTTCCATGGTAAAAGAAGTATTGAAAAAGGGAACTCCTTTGTTAATCAATGAGACCATGTGGTCGGGAGGGATGGCAATGCTGGTACAGTGTTATTCCATACGGGGATTGGCTGTGGTGGCAGGAATTAATATTGCCACTACGGTTTCCAATGTGTTCAGCATTATTTATATTGCCATGGGCAGTGCCATTGCCATTATTGTAGGACAGCTGCTGGGAGCGGGAAAGATGGAAGAGGCTGTGGATACAGACCGAAAACTGATTTTCTTTTCCGTGGTAAGCTGTCTGGGAGTAGCGGTGCTTATGGCTGTGATAGCTCCGTTTTTCCCGCAGATATACAAGACCACGGAGGAAGTGAAAGAGATTGCAAAATGCATTATCTGGGTTATGGCATTCTGTATGCCGATGTATTCCTTTATGAATGCCACCTATTTTACCCTTCGCTCCGGCGGAAAAACCATTATTACCTTTCTGTTTGACAGCTTTTATATCTGGGTAGCAGATATTCCTATGGCGTTACTGTTGACCAGATGTACAGATTGGAATGTGGTACTGGTATTTTTCTTGGTACAGATGATGGAAATCGTAAAATGTATCATCGGATATGTGTTGGTAAAAAAAGGTGTCTGGTTGAATAATATGACAGAGGGATAAGCTACTCTTTTTCCAGAGGAATCTTATCCCCTATGCCGGAACTGGTGTGGAGTTCATAGTCATCGGTAATGAAAACAGCTTCCGTATTCGGTGTCTTTTCAATCAGCTTCATCCCGTCCTCCAATCCTAATGCAAAACAGGTGGTGCTAAGAGCATCAGCGTCGGCGGAGTTTTGAGTGATGATGGTAACGCCCAGCAGATGGTTGTCATAAGGATATCCGGTTTTGGGATTCAAAATATGGTGATAAAGCACGCCGTCTTTCTTAAAACAGCGTTCATATACACCGGAAGAAACCAGAGAAGCGTCGGTAATTTTTACAGAGGCAATGGAGGAACCGTCTTCGGAAAAAGGCTTCTGAATACCGATGTGATAGGAATCGCCGGAACTTTTAGGACCTATGGTGAGAATATTTCCTCCAAGATTGATAATCCCTTCTGTGATTCCTTTCTGATTCAAATAGGACTTCATTTGATCTGCAATATAGCCCTTGGCAATTCCACCCAAATCAATTTGGGTGTCGGGATTGGTAAGGGTAATTTCATTTCCATCTATTTGGATATTCTGATAACCTACGGTGGCAAGGGCGGAAGCAATGGAAGCCTCTGATGGAACCGTATCGTCATTTTCCTTGAAGTTCCAAAGAGAGGACAGTTCTCCTATGGTAATGTCAAAGGCACCGTTACTTAATTCACTGTATGTGACAGCTTTTTGGATGAGGGCGGCGGTTTCTTCGGAAACCTCCGTAGCATTTCCCGCGGCGTGGTTAAGATTCCAGATGTCACTGCCTTCCCTGGTGGCACTGAGCATATTCTCATATTTTTCCGCCAGAGAAAAGCATTCTTCTAATTCTTCAGTGGCGGAGGCATCGTATAGTGTAACGGTGATTACCGTATCAAAATAAAATCCGGTTTTGGAAATCGGTTCTTCCTGTCGGTTGCAGCCGGTAAAAAATACAGGCAGCAAGAGAAGGAAAACCGAAAAAATGATTCGTTCTTTATTCATAAAATCGCTCCTTTTTCTTATCTTAGCATAAATATTTGCATATAGAAAGAATATCCGATATAATTATTATGGAGTTTTAGGGATAAATCTAATAGATAGGACTCCCGCAGGAGTAAGTAAAATGGAAGAGATAAAGGAGCTAATCTATTCCTTTGTGGAAGCATTAGCAACAGTAATTGATGAAAGAACCCCTTATAACGGCACCCATACCAGAAAAGTGGCGGAGTATTCGGAACTTCTGGCAAATCAGATAAATAAAGAATATGAAAAGGGCAGATGTGAAGAACAGTTTGATGCAGAAAGAATGGAAAAATTGCGGTACGCCGCATTGCTCCATGATATCGGAAAAATGGTGGTTCCGCTGTCTGTGATGAATCGTTCCACTAGACTGGACAAGGATTTGGAACGGATTGAATGCCGCTTTGAGCTGTTACAGGCATATTATGAAAATGATATGCTGAAGGGTAATATTTCCAAAGAAGCGTATAGGGAGAAAACAGAAGAATTAGCAGAGATTCTTGACTTTGTCAGAGAGATAAACGGAATAGGATTTCTGGATGACGAAAATTACCAAAGAGTACAGGAGATTACCCGGAAAAGATATCAGAGTGCTGACGGAAAAGAGATTCCTTATTTTACAGAAGAGGAAAAGAAATGTCTGAGCATTCGCAGGGGAACCTTGACAGAAGAGGCAAGAAAACTAATGGAAGGTCATGTGACCATGACTGCAAAGATTCTGGGTAAGGTTCATTTCACAAAAAACTATGAGAAAATTCCTAAATGGGCAGCAGGACATCACGAATTTTTGGACGGCAGCGGTTATCCCAATCATTTGACAGCCGAAGAACTGGATTTGGAAACCCGGATTTTAACTGTCGCAGATATTTATGATGCGTTGACTGCCACTGACCGACCCTACAAAAAACCTGTATCCAGGAAAGAAGCATTTCATATCCTGAGAAATATGGCAGAAGAAGGGAAAATAGAAATGCGTCTGGTGCTTTGGTTAGAAGAAGCGGTTGAGGAGGAAGAAAAAAATGAAAAAGAACCGGTTTAAGAATAAAAAGAGAGTTGTAGTAAAGATAGGCTCATCTTCATTGAATCACAAGAAAACAGGACAGTTGGATTTTATCAAATTGGAGCGTCTGGTACGGGAACTGTGCGATTTGAGAAATCAGAATATAGAGGTCTGTCTGGTAAGTTCCGGTGCCATTGCGGTGGGCAGAAAAATGCTGGGAATTACCAAAAGGCCGAAAAATATTTCCACCAAACAGGCATGTGCTGCGGTGGGACAGGCAAGTCTGATGATGACTTATCAGAAGCTGTTCGGAGAATACCATCAGACCTGCGGGCAGGTATTGATGACCAAAAAGACCATGTTAGATAATGTGGCACGAAAAAATGCCCAGAATACCTTTGAGGAATTGTTCCGGTTGGGAGTGATTCCGGTAGTCAACGAGAACGATACGGTAAACACCTACGAAATCCAATTCGGTGACAACGATTCTCTGGCTGCCATCGTGGCATCTTTGGTGGGAGCGGATTTATTGATTCTGCTTTCCGATATCGACGGACTTTTTACGGATGACCCACGGAAAAATTCCGAGGCGAAGCTGGTGGAAACGGTGACGGAACTGGATGAGAACCTGCTTCACATGGCAAAGGAGAGTACCGGAAGCGATGTGGGAACCGGAGGCATGACTACGAAACTGAATGCTGCAAAGATTGCTACCTATTCCGGGGCGGATATGGTTATTGCCAATGGAAAGGATGTGGGTATCCTGCATAAAATATTTGAGGATGATTTTGTGGGAACTGTATTTGAAGCAAACAAAGACGAGGACTTTTACATACCGGATTTTATAGAGGAGCATATGGAATAGATGGATCAGAAAAAGATAAACAGAATTAATGAATTATACAAAAAATCAAAAGCGGAGGGTTTAACCGAGGCAGAAAAGAGGGAGCAGGAGCTGCTTCGCAAGGAATACATTGCAAATGTCCGCAAAAATTTGCAGGCACAGTTAAATAATGTAGATGTAATACAGGAAGACGGAAGTATTGTAAATCTGGGTGAAAAATATGGAAACAAAGGAGCAAATTAGAGCAAAGCTTCTATATAAGAGAAAACAGATAACAGAACAGGAGTGGACCGATGCCGGGGAAAGCTTGGCAAAGTTGTTGAAAAAACAGCCGTTGGTACAGGAATACGGTTATTTTTACGCCTATTATCCCCAGGGAAAGGAACTGTCCCTGCTGCCCTTTTTAGAGTGGGCATTGGATGCAGGAAAGCGGATTGCCCTGCCCCGGGTAAGGGGAGAGCAGATGGATTTCTATGAGATTACGGAGGTTTCCGGCTTGGTGAAAGGCAGCTTTGGAATCATGGAGCCTGTGGGTGAACTAAGAACTGCGTGGGAAGAAGCTGTTTGTCTGATACCGGGCGTGGGATTTACAGAAGCAGGAACACGAATCGGACACGGAAAAGGCTACTATGACAGATATTTACAGAGACATCCCCGGTTGAAAAAAGTAGGAATTGCCTATGAACAGCAGTTGGCGGAGAGTATCCCCACAGAGAAGACAGACATTCCCATGGAATATCTGGCAACACCAAAGCGTTGGATAGACTGCGACAGCAGAAAGGAGTAAACGGATATGAATACACAGTTAATTGAAATCGGAAAAGAAGCAAAGACAGCGGCGGCAATTTTAGGAAAGCTGGGTGTGAATCAGAAAAACGAGGTATTGCGTACCACAGCGAAGAATCTGGTGAAAGACAGCAAAAAGCTGATTGACGCCAATGCAAAGGATATGGAAAACGGCAGAAAGAATCAGATGCCGGAGGGCTTGTTAGACCGTCTGCTTTTGACGGAAGAACGAATCAAACAGATGGCAGTAGGATTAGAGCAGATTGTAGATTTAGATGACCCAATCGGAGAGGTACTTTCCATGAAGAACCGTCCAAACGGACTTCGTATCGGAAAAAAACGCGTACCGCTGGGCGTGGTGGGAATCATCTATGAGGCAAGACCGAATGTGACGGCAGATGCCTTCGGACTTTGCTTTAAAACCGGAAATGCCGTTATATTAAAGGGTGGCAGTGATGCCCTTTATTCCAACATGGCAATCGTGGAAAGTATCCGGGAGAGCCTGAAGGAATGCGGGGTAACGGAGTATGCCATCTCCCTGATTACCGATACGGACCGAGAGACAGCCACAGAGTTTATGAAGCTGAATGACTATGTGGATGTGCTGATTCCAAGAGGCGGAGCAGGACTGATTCGTGCCGTAGTACAGAATGCCACAGTACCGGTGATTGAAACCGGAACCGGAAATTGTCATATCTATGTGGATGAAAGTGCGGATTTGGACATGGCAGTGGAGATTATCTTCAATGCCAAAACCCAGAGAATCGGCGTGTGCAATGCCTGTGAATCCCTTGTGGTTCATGAACAGGTAAAGGATGCGTTACTGCCGAAGCTGGCAGAACGGCTGAAAGAGAAAAATGTGGAACTGCGTGGGGATGAAAAAAGCCGGGAGGCATGTAAAGAGATTATGGCAGCCACAGAAGAGGACTGGGGAACGGAATATCTGGATTATATCCTCTCAATTAAGACGGTTTCCGATATCGACGAAGCCATCGCCCATATCAACCGTTATAATACGGGACATTCCGAAGCTATTATTACCAACCGCTATGATCATGCGGAGCAGTTTTTAAATGAAGTGGACGCAGCGGCGGTCTATGTCAATGCTTCCACAAGATTTACCGATGGCTTTGAGTTTGGCTTCGGTGCGGAAATCGGAATCAGTACCCAGAAGCTTCATGCCAGAGGACCGATGGGACTGGAGGCTTTGACCAGTACAAAATATATTATTTATGGAAACGGACAGATTCGTCCGTAATCCATAGGAAGAAAAGGAAAAGAAAAATGAGTACAGATACAATGAGAAATCACAGCGAGGCTCCTACTACGGAACCGGAGCGTCAATTTTACTATATGGAAGTAGCAAAAGAATATGTTGCACAAAAGGCAAAAGAAAAGGGACGTCCTCTGACCTTCTGTGTCAATACCTTCGGATGTCAGATGAACGCCAGAGATTCGGAAAAATTAGTGGGAATTCTGGAGAAAATCGGATATGAGAAGAAGGAAACGGAGGATGCGGATTTCGTCATATATAACACCTGTACCGTAAGGGAAAATGCCAATAACAAAGTGTACGGGCGGCTGGGATATCTTCATGCCCAGAAGAAAAAGAATCCTCATATGATGATTGGTCTTTGCGGCTGCATGATGCAGGAGCCTAATGTGGTGGAAAAAATCCGTACCAGTTATCGATTTGTGGATTTGGTCTTTGGTACCCATAATATCTATAAATTTGCGGAATTGATTGTGGCAGCCTTTGAATCCGAGGGAATGATTGTGGATATCTGGGAGGACACGGACAAGATTGTAGAGGATTTACCGGTGGAACGGAAGTATTCCTTCAAGTCCGGGGTCAACATCATGTTTGGCTGTAACAATTTTTGCAGCTACTGTATTGTCCCTTATGTGCGGGGCAGAGAGCGGAGCCGTGAGCCAAAGGATATCATCCGGGAGATTGAGCGTTTGGTGGCAGACGGCGTAGTGGAAGTTATGCTTTTGGGACAGAACGTCAATTCCTATGGAAAGAATCTGGAACATCCCATAAGTTTTGCACAGCTTCTAAGAGAAGTGGAAAAAATTGAGGGCTTAGAGCGGATTCGCTTTATGACCTCCCATCCCAAGGACTTATCCGACGAATTGATTCAGGTGCTGGCGGAATCCAAAAAAATCTGCCGTCATCTGCATCTGCCGTTACAGTCCGGCAGTACCCGTATTCTAAAGGAAATGAACCGGCATTACACCAAAGAACAGTATTTAGAGCTTGTGAAAAAAATAAGAACAGCGGTGCCGGATATGGCAATTACCACCGATATTATCGTGGGATTCCCGGGAGAGACAGAAGAAGATTTCTTAGAGACTATGGATGTGGTAAAGCAGGTAGAATATGACAGTGCCTTTACTTTTATTTATTCCAAACGAACCGGAACCCCGGCGGCAGCCAAAGAGGAACAGGTACCGGAGGAGATTGTGAAAGACCGTTTTGACCGTCTGTTACAGGTGGTGCAAGAAATAGGAGCAGAAAAAGCAGAGGCATTGACCGGAACCAGACAAAAGGTACTGGTGGAGGATGTCAATGCACAGGATGAACAGCTGGTAACCGGAAGACTGAGCAACAACTCCGTGGTTCATATCAGGGGAGGAAAAGAATTGATTGGACAGATTGTGGAAGTGACACTGGATGAGTGCAGAGGTTTCTACTACATGGGGACTTTGGTATAAAAATGAAAAAAAGATTTGGAAGAAATGATGTGATTTTTTTAGGAATTTTAGCAATCCTTCTGCTGTTCATCTGGTTTTTTGGAAGAAATACCGGGGCAGAGGGAAGCAGCGTTCAGGTTACTATAGACGGAAAAGTCTACGGAACTTATTCCTTGGAAGAAAATCAGACCATACCCATTGAACAGGAAGGAAAAACCACCAATATTTTACAGATTGAGGATGGAAAGGCGAAAATGATTTCTGCGGATTGCCCGGATCAGCTCTGTGTTCATCAGAGCAGTATTGCAAAGTCAAAGGAGACCATTGTCTGTCTTCCCAATAAGGTAGTGGTGGAAGTACAGGGCAGTGGGGACAAAAAGGATTATGATGCAGTGGTAAAATGAGGTTGCTATGAAAAATAAAGTGGCATATATGGGATTGTTTTTGTCCCTTGCACTGATATGCGGATATGTAGAAAGCCTGATTCCCTTTTATTTCGGAGTGCCGGGCGTAAAGCTGGGACTTACCAATGTGGTAATCGTAACGGTACTGTATTGTGTCGGAGCAAAGGAAGCATTTGGAATTTCCGTGCTGCGGGTCATCCTTTCGGGATTTCTCTTTGGGAATGCTTTTAGTATCCTGTATAGTCTGGCAGGAGGGATTCTTAGCTTTCTGGTGATGTATCTGCTGAAAAAGACGAAAAAATTAAAAGTGGTATCCGTAAGCGTAACAGGAGGTATCAGCCACAATATCGGGCAGCTTTTGGTTGCAGCCCTGGTGGTTTCCAATTATAATATTTTATATTACGGAACGGTTTTGATTGTGGCGGGAGCCGTGACAGGTTTTGTGATTGGAATCATTGCA
>USPJ01000019.1 GCA_900556645.1 uncultured Lachnospiraceae bacterium | reverse complement strand
GCACCGGAGGTAGAGACTGCTGTTCAGGAGGAAACACCGGCAGAGGAGCCGAGTGAAGAATCGGATAAGAGTTATCTGGACTTTGATTTAAATAATAAAGAAAAAGACGATATCAAAGCAGCTCAGGATGCGGGACAGAAAGTTTACGCAATCAACGTGAACATTCAAAAAGACTGTCTGCTGAAAGCAGCCCGTGCATTTTTGGTATTCAAAGCAGTAGAGGATTTCGGAAATATCATCGTATATCGTCCATCATCACAGGATATAGAGGATGAGAAGTTCGAACTGGATTTTTCTTTCTTCCTGGCAACCGAAGAAACAGACTTTGAAAAAATTAAAGCGGCAACGTCCGCGGTATCTGAGATTGAATCCGTAACCGGAGGGGAGATACCGATGGCAGCGTTTGAAGGAAATGAAGAGATAAAAGAAGAGCCAGCCAAAGCAAAAGAAGAACCGACTGTTGTAGAAGAAAAGAAAGAAGAACCGACAGCACCTGTTAAGACAGAGAAAAAACCGGCAGCAAAGAGTAATAAAACAGCAAAACCGGTAAACAACAGAACCATCCGTGTGGATATTGAGAAATTGGATGCGTTGATGAATCAGGTTAGTGAGCTGATTATCGCAAAGAACAGTCTGGTATCCATTAACAATCTGGGAACAGATGATACCCGCAATCAGGTATTCCAGGAACAGATTGAATATTTGGAAAGAATTACCACAAGCCTTCATGAATCCGTTATGAAGGTACGAATGGTTCCGATTGAGAGTGTTGTAAATAAATTCCCACGAATGATTCGTGATTTATCTAAGAAATTGAATAAGAAGATGGAACTTACCATGACTGGTGAAGATACAGAGTTAGATAGAACAGTAGTGGATCAGTTGGGAGATCCATTACAGCATTTGCTTCGTAATTCTGCGGATCACGGTTTGGAAAATGCAGAACTTCGTGCGGAGAGAGGTAAGAGAGAGGTCGGTTCCATTTACCTGAATGCATTCCAGGAAGGAAATAATGTTATCATTGAAGTAGGTGATGATGGTAACGGTATTGATACAGAGAGTGTAAAAGCGAAGGCAATTGAGAGAGGTATTATTACCCCTGAGGCAGCAGAGCAGATGAGCCAGAAAGAGATTATAGATCTCCTGTTCCTGCCGAGTTTCTCCATGGCAAAACAGATTTCCGATATTTCCGGAAGAGGTGTTGGTCTGGACGTTGTTAAATCCAATATTGAGGCATTGGGCGGTGACGTAGAGGTACGCTCCAAACTGGGAGAAGGAACCAAGTTTATTGTAAGACTTCCGTTGACATTGGCAATCATTCAGGCATTGATGGTAGAAATCAGAGATGAGAAGTATGCGATTGCATTGGGTTCCATTCAGACCATTGAATATATTTCCACCAGCGATATTAAATATGTGGAGTCACAGGAGGTTATCCATATCCGTGGCACCGTTATTCCTTTAGTCCGCATGGATCAGGAGTTGGATTTCGAGTCTGTAGAAGACGGAGAAAATCTGACGGTCGTAATTGTACAGAAGGGAGAAAAGATGGCAGGTCTTGTCATCGATAACCTGATTGGTCAGCAGGAAATCGTTATCAAATCCCTTGGCGAATATATCAAAACAACAAAACTGATTAGCGGAGCCACCATTTTAGGTGACGGCGAGGTTGCTCTGATCTTAGATGTCAATACATTAATGTAAGGGAGGTATTTACGATGGCGGATTATTTAGAAAAAGTAGAAGATGAGATTAAGCAATACATTGTGGTTAATTTTGGAAACGAGCATTACGGAATCGATATTTCCTACGTGGACAATATCGTGCGGATGCAGAAGATTACCAGAGTTCCGAAAGCACAGGTATATTTTAAAGGAGTCATTAATCTCCGCGGGGAAGTAATACCGGTTATGAGCATTCGTCTGAAAATGGGATTAGAGGCAGATGAATTTACAAACTCCAGCCGTATTATCATCCTCAAAATAGAGGAGAGAGGCACCATAGGAGTCATTGTAGATGAGGTAAAAGAGGTTGTTACTCTGGGAGTCGGTGAGATTGACAGGGTTACGCATAACACAAAAGATATCAAAAGTACCTTTATCAATGGTATCGGTAAAAATGGGGAGGAACTGATTTCCCTGTTTGATATCAATAGCCTGATAGAAGAAAGAGAAAATGCATAAAAGAATTTGGATATAGCGTTTCCGCTATATCCAATCTTTATATGTGAAAAGGAGAAGCAGGAGGCAGTATGGGGAAATTTAGTTTAGAAGAAGTAAATGAACTGTATATGGATGTTCTGAAGGAGATCGGTAATATCGGTTCAGGAAATGCGACAACGGCGATTGCCAATATGTTGAATTTGAAGTTGAATATGAACGTACCGAAGGTAGAACTGTTGAAAGTGGAGCAGTTGGGCTCGGCGATTTCTGATGAAGAAGAGACCATTGTGGGAATCTTTTTGGGATTGGAGCAGGATATTGAAGGAAGCATGATGTTTCTGTTAAAATTAGACTCTGCTCATTATCTGGTAAATCGTCTGATGGGAAAAGAACCGGATGACAGAACAGAATTTTCAGAGATGGATTTATCTGCTTTGAAGGAAATCGGAAATATTATTGCCGGTTCCTATCTGTCGGCATTGTCTACCATGACAAACATGGTAATTGCACCGACGATTCCATACATATCTGTGGATATGGCGGCAGCAATCTTAAGTGTTCCGGCAATTATGTTCGGACAGTATGGAGACAATGCACTTTTAATCGAAACGGAATTCGGAGATGATGTTATGATAGAGGGATATTTTATCCTTCTGCCGGAATTGGATTCCTATGACAAGATACTACAGTCACTTGGAATTCAGATATAAGGAGAAGTAATACAATGGGAATGATAAAAGTCGGAATGGCTGATTTAAATATCGGAAAATCCCCAGATGTTATTACTACGATAGGACTGGGCTCATGTATCGGAATAGCAGTCTATGATTCGGTAACAAAAATCGGTGGACTGGCCCATATCATGTTGCCGGATAGTACCAGAATGAAGAATAACTCAAATGTTGCAAAATTTGCAGATACGGGAATTGAAGAATTGATAAAAAAGATGACAGAAGCCGGTGCTTCCAAAACCAGAATGGTGGCAAAGATAGCCGGTGGAGCGAGAATGTTCGAGGTAAGTGGTCTGTCTGACGTAGGTAATATCGGAGCAAAAAATGCGGAGGCTTCCAAGAAAAAATTAAAGGAGCTGGGAATCCGCCTGATTGCTGAGGATACGGGATTGAATTATGGTCGTACAGTAGAATTGAATTGTGCAAACGGAGATTTTTTGATTAAGTCTGTGGGAAAAGAAAACAAGATTATTTAATGTGAGGAACAGAGAATGAAAACAAAACCAATTCCTGCCATCATTATGTTAATAGCAGGATTTGTAACCTGTATCATGTCCATCTATAATCATTTAGATTTAGGGACATTTACAAAAACGCTTCTGCTGGTTTTGATTATTTTTTACCTGTTTGGAATTGTGATAAAGATTGTGCTGGATAAGAATTTCCCTGTTATGAGTGAGGAGGAATCGGAAGAAGAGGAATCCCCGGAGGGAGAGTCAGAAACAGAGGCAGAAGAAGGCAATACGGATGAACAGCCGGAAACACAGGACGAGGAAGAGGCAGCGACGGAAGAAGAGAACATCTAGTTTAATTGTGGAGGCTTTTTATGAAAGCGGTCGAGAAACAAAAGCTTTGGGATAAATACAGAAAGAAACCCGCACCGGAAATACGGGAACAGATTATACTGGAATATGCACCGCTGGTTAAAATCGTAGCGGGAAGATTGAGTATGTATCTCGGCGGAAATGTGGAGTATGACGATTTGGTCAGCTATGGGATTTTTGGTTTGATAGATGCCATTGATAAATTTGATATGGCAAAGGATGTCAAATTTGAGACTTATGCCAGCCTAAGAATCCGTGGGTCAATTCTAGATCAAATTCGCAAGATGGACTGGATACCCCGGACAGTGCGGCAGAAACAAAAAAAGATAGACGAAGCAATCAAAAAGCTGGAGATGGAAACAGGAAAGAATCCCACCGATGAGATGCTGGCAGAAGAGCTGGGCGTGTCGGGGGATGAACTTTTGAACTGGCAGACCCAGTTAAAAGTCACAAACGTAATATCTTTAAATGAGTTTGTGGAAACAGGAAGCGAACCGGTAATGGATGCAAGGGGAAATTCCCATTTTGCACAGCCGGAATCCGTAATGGAAGAGAGTGAATTAAAGGATAAGCTTCAGGAGGCGTTGGCTCTTTTAACGGAGAAGGAACAGAAAGTAATTTTATTATATTATTATGAGGATTTAACACTGAAAGAAATCAGCAGGATATTGGAAGTATCGGAGTCAAGGGTGTCACAGCTTCATACGAAAGCGTTACAGAAGATGAAGAAGAAAATGGGTCCGTATATGAATGTATTGACAGACTGATGCAGGGGGAAATACAATGAATGGCTATTTTCAATTACAGGTAAAGCCTGAAGGAGTTTTTGTAAAAATATATCCGCCTACAGAAGGTGGAGAGGCAGTAAAATTCAAAGAATTGACGGATTATCTGGGATTTCGCCAGTTGGAGCAGTATAATGTCAAAGAGTTAAATGATGCTGTGAAAAATCAGTCGGAAATTACAGAGGTGGCAGTAGCACCTCCTATGGAATTGTTTGTAAACGAGAGCATGAATATAGAGGTTTCTTTGGATAAAATGCAGGTGATTTGCAGATTTTATCCTCCGTCTAATGGCGGTCCGATGATGGATGCAGCAGAAATCATCAATGATTTGGCTTATAAACATATCCGTTACGGTGTAGATCAGGAGCAGATACAGGAGTTCCTGATGAAACGGGAATATTGTAAAGATTATATTTTTGCCAAAGGAACTGAACCGGTTCACGGTACAGATGCAAGAATAAAATATTATTTTAATACCGATGTAAATTTAAAACCGAAAAAAAATGAAGATGGAACGGTGGATTACAGAGAACTGAATACCATCAGTCATGTAAATGCAGGAGATTTATTGGCAAAATTGATTCCTGAGGATCCGGGAATGCCGGGAAAGGATGTTTACGGAACAGAGATAAGACCAAGGACAGTAAAAAAGGCTACGCTCGAATACGGAAATCATATTCAGATTAATGAGGACCGGACAGAGATTTTTTCGGAAGTAACGGGACATGTCAGCCTTGTAAACGGAAAGGTCTTTGTGTCTGATGTCTATGAGGTGCCGGCAGATGTAGATAACTCCATCGGAAATGTAGAATATAGCGGAAATGTTCACGTGAAAGGTAATGTAAAGGGTGGATTTTCCGTAAAAGCAGAGGGAGATATTATTGTAGAAGGCGTTGTGGAAGATGCGGAGTTAGAAGCCGGCGGTCAGATTGTTGTAAAACGGGGAATTCACGGAAAGACCAAAGGTGTTTTAAAAGCAGCCGGAAATATTATCTGCCAATTTATTGAAAATGCGACGGTTTCTTCCGGCGGATTTATCGAGACAGATTGTATTTTGCACAGCAATGTGTCAGCCTTCAGTGAGGTACATGCCAACGGAAGAAAAGGATTTATTACCGGCGGAACCATCCGTGCGGGAATGTTGGTGGAAGCACAGACCATTGGTTCCGAGATGGGGGCTGCCACCCGTGTAGAAGTGGGAACGGACCCGGCTAAAAAAGAACGTTTTTTGGAATTAAAGACGATTCTGGCAGAGGGAAATTCAGAGCTTGAAAAAATAATTGATTCTGGCCACTTATACGAAAAAATTGCAAAGCGGGGAAAAATTGCCGCCGGAAAAAATGGGATATGTGCAAAAGTTGGCATATTCCTATAAGGCGAAACAAAGTATTTTGGAGCCGGCACAGGAAGAGTACAATATTTTGCAGAGAGAATTATCTATGGCGAACAGTGCGAAGGTACAGATAAAGAAGAGCATTTATCCGGGAGTTACTATCTCAATTTCCGAGATGGAGATGATGATAAAGGATGAGCAGAGCTTTTGTCAGTTTACAAAGCGGGATGGAGAAATTGTAAGGAGTACATTATGACAATCAGACCGGTAGATTTTGCAACAATACAGAGAACAGATGATGTGGGAGCTATGAAACACCGGCAGGACACAAAGCCGGTGGCAGAGCAGCAGACCATTCAGGTGGAAATTGCGAAACAGGAACAGAATAGTTCTACCCAGGTACGCCATGCCAATGATACGTCCAATGACGGTGAGGGCTTTGATTCCAGAGAACAGGGAAAGAACCGTTATAGAAAGCAGAAGGGCGGCAAGGGGAAAGCAGAGAAGAAAGAAGATGGCAAGGTAATTGCCAAGTCTGCCAAGGGCGGATTCGATATAAAAATATAGGGAGTACAACATGACAGTAATAGAAATATGCCTGATTTTAGCAGGACTGGTTCTGATGGTGGGGAGCTTTTTTATTACGGAAAAGCTGTCTCCAAAGGAATTGGATAAAATAGCGGAGCTGAGTAAGGAAGAGATTTCCCATATTGTAAAAAAAGAGACAGCGGCTTCAGAAGAGAATATCAAAGATCAGATGGGCGAGAAGCTGGAAGAGGCTCTCTTAAAATTGGAACGGGAATCCGACAAAGAGACCAATGAGAAAATCATGGCAATCAGTGAGTATTCCGATACGGTGTTGGAATCCATCAACAAAAGCCATAATGAGATTATGTTCCTTTACAGTATGCTGGGGGACAAACATAAAGAAATTACAGACTTTGCCAACGGTTTGCAGAGCCGTGTGGAAGAATTGCAAAAGAATATTTCAGAGGAAGCCCTGTTAGAGACTTTGAAAAACGTAGAGACAGAGCATGGGAATTCCATAGAATTTATGGATGCCGTAGCAAAAACCAATGAAGAAATGCTGGAAGAGGTTCGTGCCATTCATGCACAGGATGGAGATGCGGAGTCGGAAGAGACAGCAAGAAGTAACAATAATGAGCGTATTTTGGAACTTCGGGCACAGGGTATGAATGAGGTTGCCATCGCAAAAGAATTGGGATTGGGACTGGGTGAAGTACGTCTGGTCATTGATTTGTACGAGAAAGAGGAGTCATAAAGTGAAGCTGAAATATTATCTACGGGGATTGGGCATCGGAATTCTGATTACCACCATTATATTTATGATTTTTATCCGGGTGGACAAAAATCATATTATGACGGATAAAGAGATTATGGCAAGGGCAGAAGAACTGGGCATGGTCATGCAGGAGGAAGATGATTCTAAGACATTGGAGCAATTAAAAGAAGAGGAAGGGCAGCAAACGCCGGAGGATACACAGAATACAACGGAAAATGCAGAGGATGGTCAGGAGCAGAACACTCCACAGACCGTAGAGCAGGTACAGTTCAATATTTTGCCGGGCGAGTATTCGGATGTGATTTCCCAGAAGCTTTTTGATGCAGGATTGATTGATGATAAAGCGGCATTCAACGAATTCATCATTAATTCGGACTACGATAATTTTATCCAGACCGGAGATTTTACCATTCCAAAAGGAGCCAGCTATGAGGAAATTGCAAAAATATTGACTACCAAGAAAGAGAATCGTTAAAA
This sequence comes from uncultured Lachnospiraceae bacterium, assembly GCA_900556645.1. Next base: position 2,990 of record USPJ01000019.1, on the reverse strand, counting down.
ACGGGGATTATCCCCGTTTTTTTGTGGAAAACCCTTGCAGTTATAATACCTTTGTGCTATAATCTTTAAGGCTCAATTTAATTAAACACATGTACGGACTGAAAAACAGGTGCCGAAAGGTCGTTTTTTTAGAGTGAAGTACATGGAAGAACACAACCAAATGGAGGAAAAAAGATGAGTGTTATTTCAATGAAACAGTTATTAGAAGCAGGTGTTCATTTTGGACATCAGACCAGAAGATGGAACCCGAAAATGGCTCCATACATCTACACACAGAGAAACGGAATCCATATTATCGACTTACAGAAATCCGTTGGAAAAGTAGATGAGGCATACAAAGCAGTTTCTGATTTGGCAGCAGAAGGAGGAACCATCCTTTTTGTTGGAACAAAGAAACAGGCACAGGATGCAATTAAGACAGAGGCAGAGAGATGCGGCATGTACTACGTAAACGAGAGATGGTTAGGTGGTATGCTGACAAACTTTAAAACCATTCAGAGCCGTATTGACAGATTAAAAGCAATCGAGACAATGGCAGAAGACGGAACTTTTGATGTATTACCGAAAAAAGAAGTTATCGCTCTGAAGAAAGAATGGGATAAATTAGAGAAAAACCTTGGCGGAATCAAAGACATGAAGAGACTGCCGGATGCAATCTTCGTAGTAGATCCTAAGAAAGAGAGAATCTGTGTACAGGAGGCTCACACATTAGGAATCACTTTAATCGGTATTGCAGATACAAACAGCGATCCGGAAGAGTTAGATTATGTAATTCCTGGAAATGACGACGCAATCCGTGCCGTAAAATTAATCGTTTCCAAAATGGCAGATGCAGTTGTTGAGGCAAATCAGGGAACTGTAGATGTAGAGGAAGCAGTAGAAGAAGTGGAAGAAGAAGTAGAAGCATAATCAATCAGTAAATTCACAGGACAGACATTTTGCCTGTCCTGTATTCTGTGTATAATGGAGGAGAAAAAAATGGCTATTACAGCAGCAATGGTAAAAGATTTACGTGAGCAGACCGGAGCAGGAATGATGGACTGCAAAAAAGCTTTGACTGAGACAAACGGAGATATGGAAGCCGCAGTAGACTTCTTACGTGAGAAAGGTCTTGCTACCGCTCAGAAAAAAGCAGGAAGAATCGCAGCAGAGGGTATTGTTGTTACCAAGTTATCCGATGATGCAAAGAGTGCAGTTGCAGTAGAGGTAAACTCTGAGACAGACTTTGTCGCAAAAAATGAGAAATTCCAGAACTATGTTGCAGAGGTTGCAGCACAGGCTTTAACAACAACAGCAGCAGATATTGAGGCATTTTTAGCAGAGCCTTGGGCAGCAGATACAAGCAAAACCGTAAGCGAAGAATTAGCAGCTCAGATTGCTGTTATCGGTGAGAATATGAACATCCGTCGTTTTGAGCAGGTAAAAGAGGAGAACGGATTTATCGCTTCTTACATCCATGCAGGCGGAAAAATCGGTGTTTTGGTAGACGTTGAGACAGACGTTATCAACGATGACATCAAAGAGATGGCAAAAAATGTTGCTATGCAGGCAGCGGCTTTAAAACCTCTTTACACCAGCAGAGATGAAGTAGACAACGACTACATCGAGAAAGAGAAAGAAATCTTAATGGTACAGGCTAAGAACGAGAAACCGGATGCAAATGAGAAGATTTTGAACGGTATGGTTATGGGTCGTATCAACAAAGAGTTAAAAGAAATCTGTCTGTTGGATCAGGTTTATGTAAAAGCTGAGGACGGCAAACAGGCAGTTGGCAAATATGTAGAAGAAGTTGCAAAAGCCAACGGAGCTAAAATTACCATCAAGAAATTCGTTCGTTATGAGACAGGCGAAGGACTTGAGAAGAAAGAAGAAGATTTCGCAGCAGAAGTTGCAAAACAGATGGGACAGTAATTTTCCCAATAAATGTGTTTGCAAAAGCTCTAAAAGGGATTCTTTTGAATCCTTTTTGGGGCTTTTTTTGTATTCCTGAATACATTAATAAAGAAAATAATTATTAAGGTATGCATTATGAGAGGAAATTATGTATCGTTATCATTAGAAACCCATTTATTTTTCGGAAGAATTATGAAGGAACATTCCCTGTTCCTTTTAGCAGGATTTCCGGCAAAGAATGAGGATTATATACGCAAGGCAGATTGGTTCCGAAAGGAATTTGAGGAATTTCTCTGTGAGGTTGTAGAGATAAGTCAAAATCGAATCGGAAGAAGTGTGTTAGAATCCGGGGAGATTGTGACAGAATTCACCTTGGGAGCAGAGCGAAGAACCAGTTTTTTGACAGGGATAGAAATTGACAGCGAAATCACAATGGCGGAGAAAAATTTAAGAACAGGAAGAGATTGTGGAAGAGAACGTATTGCCATAAGAAGAATACGCAATTTGAACCAGAGAGCTTTGCGGCTGGTAAACGGATTGATTGCATTCAAAGAAAATATTTTGCGGAATATGATGGAATGTCGTCTGTTCACCTTTAATTACCAGCTTTTAATCGAGCATATCCTGCGGGAAGCCAGATTATACCGTGGAATGTTAATGGAGTTGGAGAGAACAGGAAATATCAGCAATAGAGATATGCTGTGGATGGAACGGTTCTGGAATCAGATTATGATGGAGCATGCACTGTTCATCCGTGGACTTTTAGACCCTACGGAAGAGGAACTGATTATGACAGCAGACGGATTTGCCGAGGATTACAAAGAAATGTTGGAGCAGGCAAGGGAAAAAGACTGTGAGGTAACGAAGGATCTCACTGCCAGAACCCTTCAGACAACAGAAAAATATCGGGATTTCAAAGCGGCAGGAACAAAAGGAATTACGGAATGTGAGATAGCTGGATTGATTCTGCCGTTGCTGGCAGACCATGTTTTGAGAGAAGCCAATCATTATCTGCGGTTACTGGAAACCGAGTGTGAGGAATAGATTCATAAAAAAGTCTGAAAATTAAAAAAACAATTCAAAAAAATTATTCAAAT
>USPJ01000018.1 GCA_900556645.1 uncultured Lachnospiraceae bacterium | reverse complement strand
CCATAGGAATTTCCATGAGTTTACATAACGTATCCAGATCTTTTTTCTGCTCCGCAGGAAGGCATCTTCTTGCAATCTTTAAGGTGTCCACTCCCTTTCGTTCAAAAGACAACTTTCGATTTACCGCCGCCTGTTTTAAAAATCCGTAGTCAAAGATTATATTGTGACCAATCAGAACATCTTCCCCCAAAAAAGCAAAAAACTCTGTCAGAATTTCCTCTTCTTCCGGGGCATTTGCCAGCATCTCATCGGTAATTCCCGTCAATCGGACAATCTCTTCCTCCAAAGGCAGTTCCTGATGAATCAGCATGGAAAAGCTGTCTACAATCTTTTGTTCCCGCACCCGTACAGCGGCTGCCTCCAAGATTTTATGATGTTTTGCATTCAGTCCTGTCATTTCTAAATCCAGTACCGTATAATTTCGTAACATATTATTTTCCCTTTGCTTTGCACAAATCCGCCAAAAAACACTCTGTACACTTCGGATTCCTTGCGGTACAAATACTTCTTCCCAATGTAATAATCTGGATATTATAAAGAATCCAATGGTCTTTCGGCAACACCTTCATCAAATCCTGTTCTACCTTTTCCGGATCCTCCGATTTGGTAAATCCCAGTTTTTTGGAAATCCGTTTTACATGGGTATCCACCACCACACTGGGTTCGTGATAAATGTTTCCCCGAATGACATTGGCGGTTTTTCTGCCTACGCCTGCCAGAGATGTCAAATCCTCTAATTTTTCCGGCACCTCGCCGTTGTATTCCTCCAAAAGCCTTTTGGTACAGGCTATGATATTCTTTGCCTTATTATGATAAAAACCGGTAGAATGGATATCCTGCTCCAGTTCTTTTAAATCCGCATTGGCAAAGGCCTCCAATGTGGGATACTTTACAAACAAATCCTTCGTCACAATATTGACTCTGGCATCGGTGCATTGGGCACTTAACATTACCGCAATCAATAGCTGCCACGGTGTCTCATAGTTCAGATAACAGATATATTCTTTTCCGTATGCCTCATCCAGACGTTTCAATATTTCTCCGGTTCTTTTGGTCATTTCACTTCTCCTTCCCTTCCACTTTTGCCTGTTGGCTTTCCACAATATATGCTTTTGCCTGATTGGTCAAAGGATTCCTCTCTTCATAGTCAAATAAGATATAATAAGTCTCGCATCTCTTTGGATATCCTTCCCGACTCCGTTTTTCCGTAATCAGGTTTTCATAGTGACAAGGTTCCAAATGGGACAACCGTCCTTTTTTACAATAATTTCTGCTCACTTCTTTTATCCCAGTCAAATCCTCGGCAAAAGCGGGACGGGTCTTCATGTTCTCTCTATAGTATAAATCCAGTGTCAAGGTCTCTTTTAAAAGCTCTGTATGTTCCTTATCATAAAGCTCTGCAAATTCCAACAAAATCTCGCAACGGCGGATTCTGGTGTGCCGCAGACGAAGATATCCCTTTTCCTCATAAAATTCTCCCAGCTTCAAGAACATTGTAAAAGCACTATCAAAGGAAAGCTCCAACACTTTCATGGTGATTTCAAACTGTCCGCTGTTGTAATAGACCTCCAGCATCTCCTCCACCAGTTTTATCTTCAATACCTCTTCATAGGTCAGCCATTTCGTTGCCATCACCTCGTAAGGCGGCTTTGATTTGTAAATCATACCGTACTCTTGGGCGTATTCAAACATATAAGAACCCTTTAACACTTTTAGGAATCCCAATTGAAGCTGTTCCGGCTTCCATGCATAAATCTCATCAAAGGATTCCTGAAAGCTTCGATAATCCTCCTCCGGCAATCCCGCAATCAAATCCAAATGCTGATGGACATTTCCGGTCTGCTGGATTCTACCCACCTTTTTTTGAACCTCCGCTAAGTTCATCTGTCTGTGGATTGTGGCAATGGTGTTTTCATTGGTAGACTGGACGCCGATTTCTAACTGAATTAATCCGGGACGCATAGTTTCGATAAATGCCAGTTCCTCTTCATTCAGTAAATCCGCCGCCACTTCAAAATGAAAATTGGTAATTCCCCTGTCCTTCTCTTTGATAAAACACCAGATTTCCATTGCATGTTTATGGTTACAGTTAAAGGTTCTGTCCACAAACTTTACCTGCGGCACTTCTTTTTCTATAAAAAAGCCCAATTCCTTTTTTACCAGTGCTATATCCCGAAACCGTAATCGCTTGTCCACGGAAGAAAGACAATAACTACAGGAAAACGGACATCCCCGGGAAGATTCATAATAAATGATACGGTTCTGAAAATCGGTCATATCTTCATATGGAAAAGGTATGGTACTCATGTCCAAAGGTTCCTGCGGCTCTGTCTCAAAAATACTGCCGTCTGCTCTGCGGTATGCAATTCCTTTTATCCCACAAAGCGATTCCTCCAACTGGTCTTTTTCTTCTATATAACATCTGCAAAAATCAAGGAAGGTCTTTTCCCCTTCTCCAATCATCACTCCGTCAATGCCCGGATGTTCCCGCAGCAAAGTTTCCACCTCATAGGAAACCTCCGGTCCTCCCACCCATATAGGCAGATTTGGTCTTAGCTTTTTTATCTCCTCTATCAATTCCTCCACATAGGTAAAATTCCAGATATAACAGGAAAAGCAGAGTACATCCGGCTCTCTTTTATAGATTTCCTCTAAAATCTCATCCACTCTCTGATTGATGGTAAACTCCGCCAGTTCAATCTGCTCCCTGTATTCCCTGGCGTAGGCACGAAGGATGTAAACTGCCAGATTGGAATGTATATATTTTGCATTGATGGCTGTCAGTAAAATTTTCATATCTTGTCTCTTTCTTTGTACTCATTTTCCTACTATTATAGTACAACCTGCCTCGCTTTTCCAGATGTCATTGTCTGGCACATATACCGTCTCTATGATACAATGTTGTTGGATCATCATCCACTAACATTGTATTAAGGGAGGACAGTATATGCGGCAGCTCACAATCAGCAAAGGCAACCAGACATTTCAAGTATCTGCGGTGGAATCCGACTCTATTTTAAATATTTTACAGAAAAACGGCTTTTCTCTTCCGGCGTCCTGCGGTGGAAGAGGTGTCTGCGGACATTGTACGGTTATTGCTGACGGTCAAGAGGTACGGGCTTGTCACACCACTGTCGGAAGCATTTCGCACATTCAGCTCCCTGACACATTGCTCTTTTCGGATATTGAGATGCCTACTGCGGAATCTGTTTCTGTTGTTTCTTCCCATTGCGGCATTGCTGTGGACCTTGGAACAACTACCATTGCTCTGGCTTTGGTGGATTTAAACAACGGCACGATTCTTTCTTCCAAGGGTTACCCAAATCCCGGAATCTCTTATGGAGCAGACGTTTTAAGCCGTATTGAAGCTTCTAATCAAGGAAAAGGTAATTTACTTCAACAGGATTTACTCGCCCTTATATCAAAGGGTATTCATACACTTTTGCAGTCTTCCGGTATCCCGGCGGACAAATTGGATTCTATTTGTATTTCTGCCAATACGGCTATGTGCCATCTGCTGCGGAATCTATCTTGTAAAACCTTGGGACAGGCTCCCTTTACCCCTACTGCTCTTTCCTTTGACGATATGACCGCCAAAGATTTTTTTGCCACCGATGTTTTTCCTAATACCACCGTCACTCTTATCCCTTGTCTGGATACTTTTGTCGGAGGAGACATTCTCTCGGGCTTATACTTTTTAGATTTACCAAAAAAAGATAGCCTTTCGCTTTTTATTGATTTGGGAACAAACGGAGAAATGGTCTTGGGAAAAGAAGGTCATCTATTAGCCTCTTCTGTTGCCGCAGGACCTGCTTTTGAGGGCAGCCGCATTCCCGGCAGCGTTGTCATTGACGCTCTTTATGAAATGCAGCAAAAAGGTGCCATAGACCATACCGGTCTTTTACAGGGTATTTTCTTTCACACCGGATACACCTATCAGGATTATTCTTTTACACAGGAGGATATTCGTGACATCCAGTTGGCAAAAGCTTCTGTGCGGGCAGGTATTGAAACCCTTTTCACTCAATATGGTGTCAGTGCCGACAATATAAAGCAAGTATATCTCAGCGGTGGCTTTGGTACCAATACGGATGTCTTCAAGGCTATTTCCATCGGACTGCTGCCTTCCGATTGTTCAGGTAAGGTTTCCTGTGTGGGAAACACTTCTCTTTTGGGTGCCATAAAATATTTACGTTGTCCAAATCCTGCTTATTTTGACAGGCTGAAAGAATACACTTCCGTGATTTCCCTTGCAGAATCAGCAAGCTATAAAGAAGCTTATTTAAAATATATAGATTTTGTCTCATAGCAGATAGCTTTCCCCGGTGATTTTCTTACTTATTTTTGTGAAAATTTACGAATTGTAAAGATGGATATTTATATCCACAGAAGCCCTTTCGGGCAGAACATTGACAGACGATTCCTACATCTTTTCCTGAAACTCTTCCAATGTCTTTGCATTTGCTGCCAATCTCAACCATTTTTTCAGCGTCTCAGAATTTCGTTCTTCAAAAATACGGTCTACCAGCTCTGTTGGCACAGTTCCACAATCGCTCAAAAGTTCCAAAACATCTTCAGCTTTTCCTCTTGCCTTTTCTCTTCTCAGCAATTCTTCTCCTGTCATATATCTTTCCTCCAGTTTCCGCCAATTTTTTAAGGTCATAACCTTTTCATGCAGACGTGCAATCGGCTCATCCGATATCTTCGCCACATACTCATCTGTACTCTGTTCCATATAGTGCAAAAAGTGCACTAATTCCAATGGAACCTCTTTTTCATTTGTTCCTTTCATATTCAAAAATATCTTTTGAGTTCCATCCCCTAAACCGATATCCCGTTCCAAACAACGTTCCTCAAAAGTATATCGATAGAGTCCCTCGCCAAAGGGATCAAAGGTACAAATAAAAATCACATATCCCGGCTGTAAATCATTAAAATCATCTCCCGGTTGTAAGGATGCAACATCCATTTCTGCCTGATGATACCGACTCCTCTTCGCCAGATTTTTTTCTTTTTCATTCTGTGCCTCTACATTATAGCTGACCTGCATCTCATCACTGGCATACACATCTAAACGTACGCTACGTAAATCCGAACTAACCAATATGCTGTGTTCAGTATGTACCTTTACTTTTGGAATTTTTCTATCAAGAATAATCTCCAATACCAAACGACATATCTCCGCATCTTCCATAGCTGCCGCGAACAAAAATGCGTGTTTTAAATCCAGTTCCTGAAACCTTTTCTTCATATATTCCTCCCGTCCAAATTACACGGGCGAAATCTATCTGTGCTTTGATTATAATTACTTTTTTCTTGAATTTCAAGAGTCATTTTTTCATTTTTCTTTTTTAAAAAACACCGCAGAACCATTCCGTTCTACGGTGCTTACCTAACCTAATACGATATATCGGACAATCACATCTATTCCTGCAATAATCAGCAACAGACCTCCTAAAAAATACGCCTTTGTTTTCTGCTCATAGCCCATCCGGTATCCTGTATATAATCCGATGATAACCATGGCAACTGTCACACAGATAATCATAATAAGTACTTTACACAAATCAGCTTGCAAAAACCCAAAAGCAATTCCTGTTAAAACAGTAAATATTGTACTCTTAAAGATTGCAAAAAAGGTTTTCTTGACATCCAGTCCTTCTTCCCGTTTTTCTATAATTCTCTCATTTCTCCATGCTTTCACAAACATTCTGAGTCCCATTCCACCCAGAATCAAAACTGCGATTATTTTTCCGATATAAGCTTTCTCACTTAAATGTACGTCATATTGATTTAAGAGAGAGACCAGACCGCAGCCTACAAAAAGAGCTATTGTCTGCCATAGTGAGGTTAATACTACGGCTAATGCCAATCGTTTTTTTTCAAGTTTGGCAACCAATGCACCCTGACATTCCAGAGTTGCAAAGATTTCCCATGAAACACCGATGGTAATCAGCACGATTTCTACCATATTCATGGTTTTCTCTCCCTTCTATCCATTAATCTTATTTTACATTTACGCCTTCTGTTCTTGTAATGAACTTCACAGATCCGGTGGTTCCGTCTGCTACCTGTGAGAATGTCTGATAATCAGAGCCTGCCTGCATTACAGCAACAATTCTCTCAACCAAATCTTTTACATCTCCATTATAGGTATCAGCTAATTTCTGGATTCCTTCTTCATCGAATTTAATCATTCCTTCACTCAATGTATTGGAACCTTTTTCTAATTTTCCGATGCCATCAGATAACTGATTCGTTCCATCTGCAATCTGGTTTGTTCCATTCACTAATGCAGTTACCCCACTAGTTAAAGTCGGAATTTGATTTGCTAATTGCTGTGTACCATTGCTTAATGCCTGTGAACCTGTAACAAGACTATATCCGTTTGCCTGCGTTGTTTCGATGGCTGCTGCTACTGTTGCTTTTGTCTGCTGTGTAGCTTTTACTGCTGCTTGGGTTGCTCCCTTTTTTGTTCCTTCAACTACACTATCTGCAATTGTTTCTGCCATCTGATTTAACTGACTTGCTACTACAGCATTCTCAAGTGTTGCATAATCCGGAATTTCTGAAGGAAGTCTCAACGCTCCCTGTACTCCTGCACGAAGTGCCGGTGTATTGTTATATACATACGCAACTGCTGCCGAACGATCATTACTAAATGATGCCTCTGCCGTTACTATGTTTGATTCTCCGGCTGCTGCTGCGACTTGTTCACGAAGACTTGTTTTTACAGAATTTACAAATTGACCACCATTTGCTGTCTGTAACTGCTGCTTTGCCAATGCAATAATCTGTGCTTTTTGACCATTATTCATTAACGCATCTACTTCACTTTGAGCACTCTGTTCGATTGCTGCTCTTTCCTCTGTTGACAATGGTGCGTTTAAAGTTTGATCTAACTGTGTAATTCCGGCACTAATCTGTTTTGCACTGTCATTCAGCTGATTTGCTCCATCTGCCAATGAGCCGGCTCCGCCTCCAAGCTGATCTACACCGGATTTCAATGTTTTAATACCTGCTGAGAAATCTCCCATCTTGCTATTTAAAGTATCTAAACCATCTGCCAACTCTTTACTTCCGTCTGCCAACTGAGTAGACGAATCAGACAATGTATTGATGGCATCATCCAGAGCATCCAAGTCAAACATCTCGTCGAAATCTGTTCCATTCACAAGACTGCTCATCATAACACTCATGCTCATACTTAAAGAAAAATCTTTTACATCGGCTGTTACTTCCACATACTCTGGAATATCTACATCCTCTGAGAAGTCAGAAGCATCTACCTTTAAGCTATCGCTTAATCCCGGCATTGCCACACCAACTACAATCTGTTTATCTCCGTCTGATACAACTTTTCCGCTGGAAACCTCTACATTTGAGAAGCTGTCATCTAAAATCATACCTGCCATAACTGTAAATGGTACATATACATTATGTTCCTTTCCGTTTACAGTTTCAACTGTTTTTACATTATTTTTGTAATCAAAACGAATGGTTACTTTTCCACTCTTACCTGCAATTTCATCCGCAGACATCTCTTTTCCATCCAGATAATAAGTCACACTCTGCTCAACTGGAAGTTTTTTGTCTGTAGTTCCCTGATAATAAATATCTTTTCCTTTTGCTTCCCATGTCAGTTTTCCATCTTTTTCTTTAAAGGTTTCATCACCTTTTACATTTTTAATATCCTTTAAATCGGAAGCGTCTTCTAAGGTGTCCTTTCCTTCTGGATTCTTTAACCAGTCACTAACAATCACTTCTTTAGATTTTCCTGTATTATCCGCTACAATATATACGGTCTCGTCTTTTCCAACCTCTTCCTCAGACTTGTCGACCTCGGCGGAAAGAACCTCTTTCAGCTCTTCCTCTGCCTCTGATTTAGCCTCACTCTGCTGGGTTGACTCTGTGGCTGTTCCTTTTTCTGCATATACCGTATATGCACCATAGCTGGTTCCTGCAATTGCAACAGTCAGAACACCTGCTGCAATACGAATCACATATTTATTTTTAAATCTCTTCTTTAACTCTGGTAACTTCATAGTTCCTTCCTCCTTATTCTTCTACTCTCTCCGGCAAAAAGCCTTTACTTGTCTTACAAATTGCTTTATCAAATATCATGAACATTGACGGCAGTATGAAGATTACAACAAACATACTGATAATCGCTCCTCTTGCCATCAAAGAACATAAGGAAGCAATCATATCTACATTAGAATACATACCTACACCGAAGGTTGCTGCAAAGAAGCTCAATGCACTGACAATAACTGACTGCATAGAAGACTGAAGTGCTAATGTAATGGCTTCTTGTTTCTCTGCTCCTTTAGATCTTGCTTTTCTGTATTTGGTGGTCATCAAGATTGCATAATCTACAGTGGCTCCCAGCTGAATGGTTCCGATAACCACACCTGCAATAAACGGAAGCTTCGTACCCGTAAATGCCGGAATACCCATGTTAATAAAGATTGCAAATTCAATAACCGATACCAGAATAATCGGTAAGGAAATAGATTTAAATACAAAAGCAATAATTAGGAAGATAGCTCCGATGGATACAGCACTTACTACCTTAAAGTCATGATCTGTAATCGTAATCAAATCCTTGGTACAAGGTGCTTCACCAATCAACATTGCTTTCTTATCATATTTCTTAACGATGGACTGAATCTTATCACACTGTTCATTTACTTCATCCGATGCCACTGCGTATTCGGAACTAATCATAACCATCTGATAATTTTCATCCATAACAACTTCTTTTACGGAATCTGGAAGAATCTCTCTTGGAATGCTTGGTCCTACAAAGGTATCTAATCCCAAGGTTGCTTTTACTCCATCTAAATCGTTAATCTGATTCATCATGGAATCAATATCTTTCGGCTCTACCTTTGAATCAATCAACACGATATGTGTGGAGTTCATTTCAAAAGTCTCATCCAGTTTCTCATTTGCAATAACACTGTCTAAATCTTTCGGAAGTGTTCCTGCCAAATCATAGTATACTTCGTAGTGGGTATAACCCCAGATTGCTGGAATCAGTACAGCAACGAAAATAACGATAAATACTTTAAAATGTTTTACTACCCAGTTTGCAATAAATCCCAAATCAGGAATGATTGCTTTGTGTCTGGTCTTATCAATAATCTTATCAAAAATTAGAATCATAGACGGCAATACGGTTACACAACAGATAACGCCGATAACAACACCCTTCGCCATGGTAATACCTAAATCCAAACCTAATGTAAAGCTCATAAAGCAAAGAGCAATAAATCCTGCCACTGTAGTAATGGAACTTCCCACTACTGAAGTCAAGGTATTGGATATAGCGTGTGCCATAGCACGTTTCTTATCTCCCGGGAATCTTTCTTGATTCTCCTCATAAGAATGCCATAGGAATATGGAATAATCCATGGTAACACCCAACTGCAGTACCGCTGCAATCGCCTGCGTTACATAGGAAATCTCTCCTCGGAATACATTGGAACCTAAGTTATATACAATTGCCATTCCAATACTCAATAAGAAAAAGATTGGAATAATTGCGGAATCCATGGTCAGGGATAACACGATGATTGCCAAAACTACTGCAATCAAGACATAAATCGGTACCTCTTGGTTTATCAGTCCTTTTGTATCTGTTACGACTGCTGACATACCGCTTATGTAACATTGTTTATCTGCTACATTCCGCAGCTCCTCAATGGCATCCATGGTTTCATCCGCTGACATGGATGTGTCAAAAAAGATTGCCATTAAAGTCGCATCTTTGTCTTCATTAATAAATACTTCCTGTAAATCCTCCGGCAGCATATCTGTCGGAACAGATAAATCTGATACAGAATCATACCAGATAATCTTCTTTACATGGTCAACTTTTTCCATTTCTTTACGCATAGCGGAAACATCTTTATCTTCCATTCCCTCTACAACGCACATGGAAAATGCTCCTGTGCCAAACTCATCCAGAAGAATATCCTGACCCTTCATGGTGTCAATTTCTCCCGGTAGGTACGTTAGGATATCATAGTTTACTCTTGTGTGAAAATATCCTAATGCTGATGGAATCAACAGTACAAGACTCAGTATAAAGATTGGTATTCTGAGCTTGACTACGCCTTTTCCAAAATTAATCATTCTTCATCATCTCTTTTCTATAATCTTGAATTTGAGTATAAAAAAAAAGACGGAATAAATACATATTCAATCTTTTTTTCCTGTCTTATTCAATTATACATTCGCCCGATTCTGTATTTTGCAATATACATTCCCCCGCAAATGTATATATTGTATCTACATTTCAGACAATATGTCCTCTAATGACCTTTTTATCACATATTGATAAATATCTGCCACTTCTTTTGGCGGTATCACCATATTGCTCTTGATCCAGCTGATCGCCACAAAACACATGGACTGGCTGTAATACTCTGCTAAATGATCCGGTGTCAGCCAGGCATGTATCGGTTTCTTTCCGGTTACCTTATTCTCAATAACTCCTAAGATGATCTGCTTGATACAGGACTTTACAATACTCTCAAAGGAATTCTGTCCTTCTAACTTACACGCCTTACTATAGAAGTCCCGCTCTTTTTCAATGCTTGTAAACATCAGCACCAATGCCTCATGCACCATACCATTCTGAAGAAGCGGTCCGATTGGTTCTATGATCTGTGACATGATGATCCATTCTAACAGTTCATACTTGTCTTGAAAATGATTATAAAATGTCGGACGGATGACTCCCGCTTTATCTGTAATTTCC
>USPJ01000017.1 GCA_900556645.1 uncultured Lachnospiraceae bacterium | reverse complement strand
TGGTGGAAGATGAATTATCGGAGGTTATCGTGAAGGAATTTCATCGAATATTAAAAAGTGGGACTTCAGATAGCAGAAAAGATTGGTTTCATATTGGAGAGTATAAGCAGAAACCGAATATGGTAGGGGATAGAGAGACTTCTGCACCTGAAAATGTAGAAAATGATATGAAAAGATTACTTGCGGATTATCATAGAAAACAGGAAAAAACAGTGGAAGATTTGATAGACTTTCATGTCCGGTTTGAGAGAATCCATCCATTTCAGGATGGCAATGGCAGGGTTGGGAGATTGATTCTGTTCAAGGAATGTTTGAAATACAATATTGTTCCAATCATAATAGAGGACCGATATAAGATGTTTTATTATCGGGGATTACGGGAGTATGAGCAGGAAAAAGGCTACTTGGTGGATACCTGTCTGAACGGGCAGGATATGTATCGAAAGTGGATGGAATATTTTGAAGTTCCACAGCCGTCGTAGGAAAATCGTAAGATTTTCGTGAGAAAAAAAGCAGGGGTTTTTGGCAAGATTCCAAGAAATAAAAAATGAATTTGAGGTATGCTATCCTTAGAAACGGAAATATGAGGGAAAGGGAGAGCATACCATGAATCAAAGACAAAGAAAAATGCGAAAACGCAGGAGAATCCACAGAATAAAAATAATTGGAGTTTTCTTGATGATTTTAACCTGCTTGGGCTTGGGATTACACTATTTTGTGCCGGGACAGGCATCCGGGATGTTGACAACTATGGGAGGTACCACCTCCGGTGAAATGGAATCTTATCCCGACTGGTTGCAGGAAATGGTAAAGAACAATCCCGAAACCAAAACCTTTGCACGGGATTATAAAAATCGGGAAAATTATATCGGGAAACCCATTGATCTCTCCGGCGAATGCAAAAAAGGGCAGGTTCCGACTCTGTTTCAGTGGGACAGAAGATGGGGCTATGATGCCTATGGAGAGGACAATATAGGACTTGCAGGCTGCGGACCCACCTGTCTTTCCATGGCATATATTTATCTAACAGGAGATACCACCAAAAATCCCAGAGTCATGGCAGAATTTGCAGAAGAAAACGGATATTATACGGAAGAGGGAACTTCATGGAGCCTTTGGACAGAGGGAGCGGATAAGCTGGGGCTTATCGGAGGGGAAATATCTTTGGATGAAAGTATCCTGAAAAGCCGTCTGGATGCAGGACAGGTAATTGTATGCAGTATGGCACCGGGAGATTTTACAACCACAGGGCATTTTATACTGATTCGGGGATATGGAAAAGACGGATTTTATGTGAATGACCCTAATCATAAATCGAACTCTGAGAAAACATGGAGTTTTAAGGAATTGCAAAAACAGATTAAATGTCTGTGGGCGTTGGCGTAATCGGGTTCCACAAAGCCAAGTGAATATATAGGTTCACTTGGCTTGTTGCTTTGCTCTTTTATGATATAATGTCAATAGACATTATATCTATGAAAGGAATCAGTATTATGCAGGAAAGTATTTTGGTGGTAGATGATGAGAAAGAGATAGCAGATTTGTTGGAGGTATATCTGATAAATGAGGGATACCGTGTCTATAAATTCTATGAAGGTACAAGTGCGTTGGAATGTATTCAGAATACAGATATAAGCCTTGCCATTCTGGATATCATGCTGCCGGATATAGACGGTTTGGCTCTGCTTCGTAAAATCAGAGAGAAATACTTTTTTCCGGTAATCATGCTGACTGCCCGGGTAGAGGAAATGGACAAGATTACGGGACTGACCTTAGGAGCGGATGATTATATTACAAAACCTTTTCAACCATTGGAAGTGCTGGCAAGAATCAAGACACAGCTTCGGCGATATACCACCTATAACCGGGGAACGGTCAGTGAGGAAGCAACAGCTTCTGAGTATGATGTAAGGGGATTGGTAATTAATAAAGATACCAGAAAATGCAGTCTTTATGGGGAAGAAATCTCACTGACGCCAACGGAATTTTCAATGCTTTGGTATCTTTGCGAAAATATGGGAAAAGCTAAAGGAGCCATCCAGAAAACCAAAATTCATAAAAACTGTTTGGGGAGTGGGATACAAAATTGAACCATAAGATAAAAAAAACACAGAACCAAAATTTAAGAAACAGAGTGCTTTTCGCATCGGCGGCAATCGTACTGTATATTGGCCTTGGTGCTTTTCTGGTGCTGGCGGTAAAGGGAATTTATTCTCTGTATGCTTTTCAGGAAGAGGATTTGCCATACCGGGCAGCCGCTTTTTTTACAAGTAATTTTCTGTGGATTACAGCAATTTATTTGTTTTGCGGGTGTGTAGGAATTTTATACCTTTTTTTCCGAAAACCTTATCAGCAGGTGGAGGAAATTATGCAGGCGGCAAAAGATGCCTATGACACAAAGAAGGAAAGCCGGGAATTGTCACCGGAGCTTCGGGAGTTTGCGTTGGATTTGGAAGAACTGAAACTGAAGATTCAACAGAATGAGAGGGCAGCCAAGGAGGCAGAGCAGAGGAAAAATGATTTGATTGTCTATTTGGCACATGATTTAAAGACACCGTTGACATCGGTAATCGGATATTTGAGTCTTTTAAAAGATGAGCGGGAGATTTCTAAAGAATTGCAGGAAAAGTATATAGATATTTCTTTGGAAAAATCGGAGCGTTTAGAGGATTTGATTAATGAGTTTTTTGAAATTACCAGATTCAATCTCACAACGCTGACTTTAGAGCGGAGTCATATTAATCTGGCGAGAATGTTGGAACAGTTGTTATTTGAGTTTCAGCCGATGTTTTCGGAAAAAATCTGAAAGCAAAATTGGAATGTCCACCGGATCTGATGATGGACTGCGATGTAGATAAAATGCAGAGGGTATTTGATAATCTGCTTCGCAATGCGGTAAATTACAGTTATCCCGACACAGAGATTCTGGTAAAGGTGGAAAAAGGGGAACAGGGAGTCCATATGGAGTTTTTTAACCACGGGCAAACCATTATTCCGGAAAAACTGGAACGGATTTTTGAGCAATTTTACCGACTGGACACTTCACGTTCTACAAAGAGCGGAGGTGCCGGACTGGGCCTTGCCATTGCAAAGGAGATTGTGGAACTGCACGGAGGTACCATCCGGGTGGAAAGTAAGGACGAAACCGTAATATTTTATTTGGATTTTTGACATATCCCATAAGGGTATTTTTTCAGGCATCCAAAAGGTAAGGAGACAGAAGTATGAGCACACAAATCTATGGAACCTTCGGTCCCTCCTGCGGCGATGGGGAAATATTGAAAAAAATGATAGAGGCGGGAATGACAGGGATGAGGTTAAATCTGTCCCACACCACACTTGCCGCCAGTGAAAAATATATAAGGTCTTATCAGAAGCAGGCGGAAGCATTGGGAGTGACGCCGCAGATTCTTATCGATATGCAGGGACCGGAACTTCGGCTGGGAAATCTAAAGCCCCCGGTATGGCTGGAAGAAGGACAAAAAGTCCGGTTGGGAAAAGGAGAGATTGAGGTTCCCAAAGAAGTGATAGCTGTTGCCCAGAGGGGGGATAGCATATTGCTGGATGATGGGAAAATCAAAGGAGAGGTCTGTGGGACAGAGAAAGATTTTTTGACAGTAAAGGTGGTAAGAAGCGGTCTTTTACAGCCTCATAAAAGCATTAAGATTGAAAACCGGGAGGTAAAAATGCCGGTGCTGACAGACCATGATATAGAAAATATCAGGCTCGCAAAGGAATACGGCGTAACGGCGATTATGCAGCCTTTTGTGTTAAAGGGAGAAGACTTGGTTTATGTGAGAAATATCTTAAAGGAAAATCATGCAGAGGATATTCGGATTTTTGCAAAAATCGAAAACCGAACCGGAGTAAAAAACTTAGAAAATATCCTGCCACAGGCAGATGTGATTGTGATTGCCCGGGGGGATTTGGGAAATGATATGCCTTTGTGGGAATTGCCGGCGGTACAAAAACAGATAGAAGAAGCCTGTAAGAAGAACCAGAAACCCTATATCGTAGTAACTCAGATGCTGGCGTCCATGGAAGAACATCCCGTGCCTACCAGAGCAGAGGTTTCAGATATTTTCCATGCGGTTATGCATGGTGCGTGGGGCGTTATGATAACAGGAGAATCGGCGGTGGGGAAATATCCCGTGGAAGCCGTCACATATTTGAGTAATACCGCAAAGGAAGCGGAAAAGTATATATAGAAAAGGGATTGTTGCAAAAAATGATTTTTTGTAACAGTTCTTTTTTATGCCCAAAATCCCCCAATTCTTATCATATTCTTAATATTTTCCTATGATTGTATAAATTGAAGAAAATTTCCATTTTCCTTCGTTATAATAAGTGAAAAGAGTTAAGAAAAGAGGAGGAACCTATGGATGTTCAGATGCTGACAAGCTATTTTATACAGTATGGGGCGGTTTTTATCTATCTGATTGTATTATTGGAATACATGAATCTTCCGGGTTTTCCCGCAGGTGTGATAATGCCCTTGGCAGGGATTTGGGCAGCAAAAGGAGAAATCAGTTTCCTGATGGTAATGCTATTGACTATCGGAGCAGGGATGACCGGAAGCTGGTTGCTATATTTTCTGGGAAGAATGGGCGGACCCAAGGTTATGGGTCTATATTTCAAAAAATTCCCAAAACACAAGGATGTGGTAGAAGAAAAGATGGAAATGCTGCGGGAAAAAGGCTGCATCGGAGTATTTATCAGCAAGCTTCTGCCTATGGTAAGGACATTAATTTCCATACCGGCTGGAATGGTGCAGATGAATTTTTTGAAATATAGTTTAAGTTCGCTGGCGGGAATTTTCTTGTGGAATCTGACATTTGTAGGAGCAGGTTACTTTTTTGGGGAGACAGCCATTCAAGTGTTGTCGTAAGGAGGAATACAGAAGATGAAAATTGCAATGATGACCAATAATTATAAACCTTTTACCGGAGGAATACAGATTTCGGTGGAGCGGCAGGCAAGAGAATTGATGCGGTTGGGTCATGAGGTAACCGTATTTGCACCACGCTACGGAGGAACGGAACAGTCGGATGAAGAGGCAACGGAACGGATTATCCGTTATCCTACCGGAAAACATAAAATTGAAAATGGAATGCCTTATCCTACGATTTTCATGGGAGAGATACACAAGGTTTTTGAGAAAGAGCAGTTTGACTGTATCCATGTGCATCATCCTATGTTTATCGGAAATTGTGCGGTGAATCTGGGGAAAAAGTATGGAATTCCGGTGATTTTTACCTATCATACCAGATACGGAGACTATCTTCACTATCTGAAAATTTTTCGGAGGGAAGAGGAGGAGTGTTTTTGGAAAAGAAACCTCTTTCGTCTCACGAAGAAGGTGCTGATTCCTGCTTACATGAAATGGTATACCAATCAATGTGATTTGGTGCTGGCACCTTCCGAGGGAATGAAACAGCTTGTAAAAGAGCAGGGAACCAATACATCGATACAGGTATTTCCCACAGGATTGGAAGAAGAATTTTTTGTCCAGAATAAAAAAGAGTCTCGAAAAATACGGGAGACCTATGGGGGAGACAGAAAATATTTATTGTGTACTGTATCCAGATTGGAAAAAGAAAAAAATCCCTATTTTCTGTTAGAAGGAATTGCAGAAATGAAAAAGATTTTGGGAGACAATTTCAGATTGTTATATATAGGAGAGGGAGGAGAAAAAGAAAATCTTTGCAAATACGCAAAAACCCTTTTTGGGAAATATAGAAAACCGACAGGTAAAAAATTATCTCAATGCGGCGGATTTATTCCTTTATGCTTCCAAATCAGAGACACAGGGAATTGTGCTGGCAGAGGCAATGGCAGCAGGAAATCCGGTGGTGGCAGTCAAAGCAGTGGGAGTAGATGATATTGTAAAAGATGGCTTTAACGGCTACCGTACCAATGAGGATGCGGAAGAGTGGGCAGCAAAGGCGGTCCGGTCATTAAATCCAAAGCTTCATGAACGGTTAAAAGAACAGGCATTGCTTACAGCAGAGAGGTATCGTTCCCTGAGTCTGGCAATGTATGAAGAGTCCATCTATGCCCAATGTATTCATGAAAAACAGAAAAAAATGTGGAACTCTCATGGAAAAGAGGAACTTTTGGTAAATGAATAATTATCTGTCAGGTTTCGACAAAGTTATAGAATAAGATTGTTTACAATTTAACAATTCGACGGGGTTCGTGTAAAGAAACCGCTAAGATAAAGGAAATGTCGAATTTGAGCGGACGTTTTATATTGAATTAAGGGAAAAGTAACGTTATAATACATGATGTGTGAAAAATTTACCAGGAGGGACAGCATGGAAAAGCTGAACATTGCGATTGCAGATGATAACGAAAGAATGGTACGTCTTTTAGGCGATATAGTACGAAGCGATGAAGAATTACAGGTAATAGGCACCGCAAAAGACGGTGTAGAAGCCTATGAATTGATAAAAACAGCAGAACCGGATGTAGTATTATTGGACATTGTGATGCCGAAAATGGACGGATTAGGAGTTATGGAAAAAGTAAACCGGGACAGCACCATCAAAAAACATCCGGCATTTATTATGATTAGTGCCATAGGTCAAGAAAAGATTACAGAAGATGCTTTCCGGTTGGGTGCAGATTATTATATTATGAAACCTTTTGACAATGATATGGTAATCAGTAGGATTAAAGACGTAAAAAATCGGAATTTGATTCGGGCAACAGAAGTACGGAAGGTAAATCCGTATGAGAAGCAGGAAGAATTAAAGGAGCGAAATCTGGAGACCGATGTTACTACCATTATCCATGAAATCGGAGTGCCTGCACATATTAAGGGTTATCAGTATTTGTGGGAAGCAATCATCATGTCTGTGAATGATATGGAGATGCTGAATTCCATTACAAAGATTTTATATCCTACCATTGCCAAAAAGTTTCAGACAACCCCAAGCCGTGTAGAACGTGCCATCCGCCATGCCATTGAAGTGGCTTGGAGTAGAGGAAAGATGGACACCATTGATGAGCTGTTCGGTTACACCATCGCATTGATTGCAGATAAAATCAGATTGGAATATAAAACGAATTCTTAGAGACTGGCTTTTAAAATACCTTCGGGTACGGTATAATGAAGTATATCGTACTGGGAGGTATTTTTTATGAAGAAAGTGATGTTTGCAACGTCGGAGGCAGTACCTTATGTCAAAACGGGGGGACTTGCCGATGTTACCGGGTCTTTGCCGAAATATTTTGATAAAAAGAAGTTTGATGTGCGGGTTATTCTGCCGAAATATATGTGTATACTGCAAGAGAAAAAGCAGGAAATGGAGTATCTTTTTGATTTTACCATCTCGCTGGGATGGCGGGAGCAGTATGTAGGAATCTGGAAGGCAGAAAATGATGGCATCACTTATTATTTTATTGATAATGAGTTTTATTTTGGAGGCTGGAAGCCATATGGCAATATATATGAAGATGTTGAAAAGTTTGCGTTTTTTTCAAAAGCAATATTGGAAACTCTAAAGAGAATTGAGTTTCAGGCAGATATCATCCATTGTCACGATTGGCAGACCGGGCTGGTACCGGTCTATCTGGAAGAGTTTTATAGAAAAGATGACTTTTACCGGAACATGAAGACCGTTTTTACCATACATAACATGAAATTTCAGGGAAGGTGGAAGTTGGAAGAGGTTCGGGATATTACAGGGTTTCCCAAATCTCTCTTTACCCCGGATAAGCTGGAAACTTATGGAGAAGCCAATTACCTGAAGGGTGGAATTCTCTATTCGGATATCGTTACTACGGTCAGTGATAGCTATGCAAAAGAAATTATGACACGGGAGGGCGGTGAAGGTCTGGATGGGGTCATGAGAGAAAGAAGCTCTGCACTTTTGGGTATTGTAAATGGAATCGACTATGAGGAATATAATCCCAAAACAGACATCTACATACCGTATCATTACAATACGGAGAATGTAGAACGCATAAAACCGAAAAATAAGGAAGAATTACAAAAAGAGATGGGATTGCCGGTAGAAAAAGATGCTTTTTTGATTGGTATCGTATCCCGGATGACCGACCAAAAAGGATTTGACTTAATCGATTATATTTTGGAGGAGATTCTGATATCCGATAAACAGATACAGTTTGTGGTCTTGGGAACCGGAGAAGAGCATTTTGAGAATATGATACGCCATTATAGTTGGAAATACGGAAATCAAATGGTGTCGCTGATCAGTTATTCGGAAAAACATGCCCACCGGATTTATGCAGGTGCCGATGCTCTTTTAATGCCGTCGCTGTTTGAACCGTGTGGTTTAAGCCAGTTGATGAGCATGCGGTATGGAACCCTTCCTATGGTACGGGAGACCGGAGGACTGAAGGATACGGTGGAACCCTACAATGAATATGAACAGACCGGAAACGGTTTCTCCTTTGCCAATTACAATGCCCATGAAATGTTACACATGATCCGTTATGCAAAGGAGACCTATTCCCAACATAAAAAAGAGTGGAATCAGATGGTAGTCCGTGCTATGAAGTGTGATTATTCATGGAAGGCTTCGGCGAATGAGTATGAGAAGCTTTATAATCAGTTATAGAGTCGCTGTTTCGCTGATAGTAATAGGCATGGTCGGACAGAATTTCTTCCGGGGAAAGTTGGGTAAGGTTGACTTCCTGAATGATGGCATCGTAGTGTAGGGATTTATTTTCCGAGGAATCGGGAATCAGAAGGACTTCATGAATACTGCTGGGAAGGATGATGAAATCACAGTCCATCCGTTTGGAAATGGATTCCAGCAGATGAGGATAGAGAATCACTGAAGCACCAAAAAGTTTGTCGCTGTTGGTTAGGACATAGAGAGTGGGAGGAGTCTCAGAGTCCGGTATGGCAATGAGGGAAGCGGAATCTAACAGAGTGAGAATATCGTCCAGATAATAGGGCAGGAGCTTGGGGGAATTTTCTTTGGCAAGGTCATAGAGTGTTTGGACATCGGTGTTCCAGTAGGAGAGATGATTCTGATGGATGAGGATGGTGGCATTTTCCCCCACAGTAATAGGAAAAAGATAATAAAAAACCACTGCTAAATCAAGAAAACGGATATGAGGAATTTCTTTTAGGAATTCCTCATTTTTTTCGTAGTGAATCAGCTTCATACAGATGTGGGGACGGACCGCAGAGAAGTCCGTAAAAAATCCGGTGTCGATGTTTTCCTGTGGCTGGGCGGAAATATAGGCAGCTTTGATTTGGGCTGTTATCTGGGAAAAGTCACTTCCACTTTGGTATGCGTCATAGAAAGATTCCAGATAAATGGCGGGAGAGATATTCAGCCCCTTTCGGTGTATGGTAAGTCCCCGCAACACCACCTGATTGTTCTTTTGAACCGGTGTGATGGTAAGGGTGTAATCCTCTCCGAAATCCTTCTGAAGATGGGTCAGCAGTTCCTGTTGAAATTCAAAATATGTCATAGAACCTCCTTATATTCTGTTGATATGATTGTAATTGTTTCATTTTATGGGATAAAATGTACGAATGTACGATAAGAAAACCCACGCAAAGAATGCGTGGGTTAAATGTAACATGGTTTTTAGAAAAAAGCAAGAGTTATTTTGCCTTTAATTCTTTCCAGAGGTTGTTATATAAGGTAATGGATTCGTCATCCAGACAACGATAAATCTCACAGTTATTCAAGGTTTCTTCATCTGGGAAAATGGTTTTATCATTCTGAAGCTCAGGGTCTAACTTGTCATAAACTGCCTTGTTTGGAGTAGCATAGTAGACATATTCAAAGTTTTTCATGGCAACATCCTCACGGCACAGGAAATCCAAGAATTTTTCCGCATTCTCCTGATTCTTACAGGTCTTAGGAATCAGCCATGAGTCAATCCACATATTGGAACCCTCAGCAGGAACGGAGTAATCCAAATCTGGATTCATGGTTTCTGCATAGGCTGCTTCCCCGGAATAAACGAGAGCCATAGCAGCATTTTCTGCAATCATTTCATCTCCGCATTCATCTACCAGATAAGCATAGACCAGAGGCTTCTGTTCCTCTAACATTTTCAAAGCTTCCTGCAATTCCTTTTCATCTGTGGAATTGGAAGAATAGCCTTTTAATTTTAAAGGAACTAAAAAGGTATCCCGTACACTATTTGCCATAATAATCTGATCTTTGTATTTCTCATCCCAGAGGACATTCCAGCTTTGAACCTCGGAAGCATCTACCATTTTGGTATTGTAGAGAATACCTACCGTACCGAAGAAATATGGTACAGAGTATTTGTTTTCCGGATCAAAAGCTTTGGAGAATTCAAAATAGGAGTCATCTAGATTTTCTTTCAGAGGCATATTGGAAAAGTCTATTTCCAAAGCTTCTCCCTCGTTAATCAGACGTTCCACCATATAATCGGAGGTACAGATAACGTCATAGTCAATGCCTCCGGCTTTATATTTGGTGTACATTTCTTCCGGGTTCACGTATTCCTCGTAATCCACATGGATTCCGGTTTCCTCCTCAAACATTTCGATGACCTCAGGGTCTACATATTTTCCGTAATTTAAAACGGTCAGGGTTTCCTTGCTGTCGGAAGAACCGCAGGCGGTCAGAGTAAAAATTGCGGCAATTCCAAGAGCCAGCATACATAGTTTTCTTTTCATAGTTTCCTCCTTTAGGATGTAATTAAATGCGGGAGACAGCCTCAGAGCTTTTTTTCGATGAGCGGTAATTCATCAAAAGCAGCAAAATGAGTGCAATCAAAAACAGGATAGTAGAGAGTGCGTACATTTCCGGCTTAATTCCCTTTTTCATTTCTGTATAAATCATGGTGGAGAGTGTGTTCACTCCGGCACCTTTCGTAAAATAAGTAATAGAAAAATCATCCAGTGACATGGTAACCGCCATCAAAAAACCGGAAAACACACCGCCTTTGATATCGGGCCAGATAATCTTTCGGAAAGCATAAAAAGGAGTGGCACCCAAGTCTAAAGCCGCCTCATAGGTGTTGGGACTTAAAGAGTTCAGCTTTGGCAGCACATTCAGAATCACATAAGGGATGTTAAAGGTAATATGTGCAATCAAAACCGTGCTTACTCCCAATCGGGTAAATCGAATCAACAGCAGCATTAAAGAAATACCCGTTACGATGTCTGCGTTCAGCAAAGGGATATTGGTGGCTCCCAGCATAATGGCTTTGCCCCGCCGTTTCATGGCATGAATACCCAAAGCTGCCATAGTTCCCAAAAGAGTGGCAATGATAGAAGCTGCCAGCATGATGGTAATGGTGGTCTAAAATGCCTCCATGATG
>USPJ01000016.1 GCA_900556645.1 uncultured Lachnospiraceae bacterium | reverse complement strand
CATCCACCGGAATCAATTTTCGTTGATGGATTTCCTCTGGTTTTTTCCACACCGCATCTTCTAATCCCTTGGCAATCTGATTCAATTCCTCTTCCGGGATTCCCTCAATTTGCTTGAACAGTCTTGAGAAGGACAGCTCATAAATATATTCCGAATATATCTGATACTGTTCCTTTCCCAAATCCGTAACCCGGATTACAATATTTTTTCGATTTCCCTCCACGTAGTATTTTTCCAGCAAGCCCTTTCCCACCAGCTTATTGACAATTCTAGTGAAGTTACTGGGAGTGATTCCCAATCGACTGGCAATCATCGCCATATTTTGATTCAACTGTTCATTTTCCAACAGATATTCCAGCACCTGAACCTGTTCAAAGGAGATGGGAATATCCGTTCCATAGAAATCTTCTTTTTTGTATATCGCTGCATACATATTTGCATATCGAATCATCTTTTCTACCAGTAAACGGTATTTCCCCATCCACTCTAAATACATATTCTCCCTCCCTGCAAACTCTATTATCAAACCGCCTGACATTATATCAGCAAATCTGTCTTACCTTTACTCTTATCAATACTATTCATTAATTTTTTGCACGGAATACTAATTACAAGTCCGATAATCAACGAAACTATAATATACACTCCCAAACCTGCCAGGTAATGCCAATAATCGTTCTGGTACATTCCCGCAATGGTTTCTCTGGCTGCACCCATAGCATAGGCAAACGGCATATAGCGATAAAGAATCTGGAACACCTTCGGGAGTACTTCAATCGGGAAGGTTCCTCCGCTTCCTGCTACCTGCACTACCATTAATACAACCACGATAGCTTCACCCACATTTCCAAATGCATAGGTCAGAGAATATGCTATCATCGTAAATGCCAATGAGGTAATGGCCATTGCCAGCCAGAACAAAAATACATGCTTACATTGGATTCCCACAAACAATACGGAACCCAACACAGTAATTAACGTCTGTAACTGTCCAATTAAGAAAAATGTAATATATCTTCCAAAAAACTTCTGGTAGTTCCGATATGCCCGTTCCTCCGGTTTTTCCTTTACCTTTGTATGGATGATTGCCACCAGAATCAGCGAGCCTACCCAGATGGATAATACGATATAAAACGGTGCCGTAGCAGAACCGTTATTCTCTATTTCATACACATGTTCTGTATCCAATTTTACCGGATTTGAAATGAAATCTGCAATTAAATCCGGATCTGATTGTATCAGTGAAAGCAGACGCTTATATTGGTTATTTCCATCCAATGCTTCTATATCCGCAATTAAGGTACTGAGCTTTTTCTCCATACTGATTGCTTCATCTCTGGATTTTACTAAGGATTCTCTTCCCATACCCGTCACATCCGGATAGCTTTCCAAGGCAGCCACCACGCCGGACATACTGTTTCCGCTGACGTTCAGTAAACTTTGTACCTCCGTAAGGGAATTCCGAAGAGAACTCATGGTATTATCCAATTGCGGCTGTACTACCTGAGAATAGGTGTCTGACAGATTTTGCATTTCTTTTTGGCATTTTTCTGCATCTTTCACTATATTCTCACGTATGCTCTTGGCATCTGCAGCCGTCATTTCTCCTGCTTGAGAGAAGCTTTCCAAATCCGACTGAAGTCTGTCAAAACTGTTATTTACCGCATCAATCTGTGCCGAAATATTCGGGTCTGTAAGATATCCGCTATCCAAACTTCCCATAGCAGTATTAAAGGACGTCTGTATTGCCTCCACTGCCACTCTCAAAGTTTCTGCTTTCTCGCTGCTGAAGCTTCCCACACTCTCCACTGCCTTGAGTGTCTCATCAATGGTATTACATAAAACCTTCATCTGTTCATTCAGGCTGTTGAGACTATTTGCTACCACATCCGAAACAGAATCCAGACTATTGGAAATCCCATTGGTGGAGCTTTGTGCATTATTGGCCATATCTCTGCCATTCTGCATCATTACATCCAACTGTTCCGAAACAATCTCTCCTGCCTCCATCAGACTGTTGGCAGAATCAATCAGACTGATATAGGAATCCAAAATCGCAATACATGCCTGCAAATCATTGTCCAGAGATTTCAGTTTTCCAATGGCAACGGAACTGAGACTTTCTCCCGATTCTGTGGTTACCACATAATCTCCCAGCTTAATCATGGATTCCGCAATAGTAGATACAAAAGCTTTGTTTACTTCCTTTTGAACGGTAGTCTTAACTTTTCCTGTAATCTTTGGTGCGATTGCATTTTTCTTTTCATTTTCATAATAGGTAATATTCGGGTGTTTTACGTCTCCGCCCAAAAAACTGATTAAGTCCTTTGAAAAGCTTTCGTCAATGACCAATGCCGCATAGTAATCTCCTGCATATACTCCGTCCACCGCATCTTCGGTTGTTTCCGTAAATACCCAGCCAATACTATCATTGGCTTCCAGATTGGAGATTACCATATCACCGATATTTAACTCGATACCGCCCACTTCTGTTCCTGCATCCACATTGGCTACAGCAACGCTCAGATGGCTGGTTGCCTCGCTGCCATAGGGATCCCAGTTTGACAAGGTATTAAACCATGCATATAGGCAAGGAATCACGGACAAACCTATGATAATAACAACGGCTACTACATTGGTTGCCAGACGTTTCGCATCTGAGGCAAAAATTCTAAGAATGTTCTTCATGATTTTCTTCCTCCTCTGCGTTTTTCTCTGACTCCTCCTGACTGATTCGCTGTCTGAGCCTTGTAATCATCTTCTCTCTTTCCTCCAGCAAGCGTTCTCTTTCTTCCAGAATTTTTTCTTTTTCTTCCAAAACGTTTATCGTCAAACGTTCTTTTCCGCTCTGGAAAGTCTCTGCAATACGTTTTTTGTTTGCATCGATTTTCTCATCAATCTCATCCAGACGTTCTACCAGATTATCTCCGGCTGTTTCAATATTGTCTCCGATGAGTTTTCGATTCTCCATCTCTTCATCGGAAATCATACCAAACTCTTTCATTTTTCTGACAATCTTATAATCGATAAATTCCACATAAACCAAATAGAATGCAATCCCAAATAAGGAGATAATCCACAGCATCAGGAAAATCAGCTTTGAGCCGTCGGAAAAAAAGCACAACAGCAAAAATACAAGAGGTAACAAAATATTCACCTTTAATCCCACGGATATCTTCTTCTGATTCTTAGCATGGAGGTTCTTCTGGTATTCTACAAATCCATCAATCATTTCTTTATATTCTTTGTTTTCGCCCATTTCACACCTCCTACATCATCTCTGTATCTTCCATACGCTCTTCCATGTAATGATTCAGCTCTTCAAACGGCTTGCGTATCCACAGACCAATCACAAGTCCTACAATAATGAAAATAGAAAGCTTCAATATATAAATCAGCAAATCATATTCATAGATTCCCGAGATACACTCTCGCATGGCATTGATTGCATACGGGAACGGGAAGAAGATATAGACTCTTTGGAAAAATTCCGGTAATAGCTCTATCGGATAGGTTCCGCTGGAACCTGCAATCTGCAACACCACAATAACGACTACCGCTGCCTTACCCACATCTCCAAAGGAGACTGCCAGCGAATAGATGAAGATGGTAAATACCAGACTGGTAAACGCCGATACCAACCAGAATAACAACGGATGTTCACATTGCACTTTTAATATATAGAGATCACCCAAAACGGTAATCAGGGTCTGAATCT
Organism: uncultured Lachnospiraceae bacterium; assembly: GCA_900556645.1. The sequence goes on along the minus strand of USPJ01000016.1, from coordinate 7,620 downwards.
GACCCAATACAAAGTAAGTAGTATATCTTCCAAAGAATAACTCATATGGTTTCGCATCCGGGTACTTGCTTGCCGTTGGCTTTACCCGCACGATTGCCGCGAGAATAATAACCCCTACCCAAATAGCCAGTACCGTATAGAACGGTGTTACGGCAGAACCGTAATTATCAATGGAATACACTTTTTCTGTATCAATATGAACCGGTTCCGAGAAAAATTCTGCATACTGTTCCGGGTTTCCCGACAGAGTATTCATAATAATCTCGACTTTTTCATCTTCCCGGGCTTTCGATACCTTATCCAACATTGTGGTCAGTTTTTCACTCATCTTTAAGAGAGCATCCTTGGTCTTATCCAGACTGGTGTTACCGTAAGATACTGTGCTCTGCAATGCACTGAATACATCTCCCATGCTTCCTAATGTCTGACCCATAGACATCATCAGCTCATTGGCATTTCCGATAATCTGTGACAGACTTTCGATATTTTCATTCATTGCAGGCATAAGGTCATTATTTAAACTATTCTGCAATTTCTGTACACCAACCAAGGCGTCATCCACCATAGCCAGCATATTCTTTTCCTGAGTTGCAATTTTATCTGCTATATTATTCTGACTTGGATTTCCACCCATGCCGCCTAAAATTGCCTCTATCTGTCCTACCGTATCCTGCATTTGACCGATTGCTGTCACGGCATTGTTGACACCTCCGCCGCCAAGTGCTCCCGCACTATTTAAAGCCTGTGCCAGAGCATTCAAATCGGTGGTTAGCTGTTTACAACTTTCTACCACTGATGTACCGGCTTCCATCATCTGATTTGCATCATTGCTGAGCTTTGCCGCTTCCAGCTCATTGTGCATGGTATTTAACAAGCTCTGCATACTCTGTAAGGTAATGTTAACCTGTTTCTGGTAATCATTTAAGGTAACCTGCGTCGTTTCAATCTCACCCTGAGCATTTTTTAACGCTTCTCCGCTGGCATACGCCCCTTCCTCCATCTTTCTGACATCTTTTTTCGTTCCTTCTATACTGGCAGATAAGGCTGCGTTGCTTGAGATAACAGAGTCAATTACATCCACATACTCTAGCATTTCATCATTGATACGGCTGACCTTTTCAATAAATCCGTCTACTCCGCCTTCTTTTTCCAAGTCAGACGCAAAGGCATTGGCATCCTCGAATAACATCTTTGTCATGACTTTGATAAATTCTTCGTTAACGTTATCCTGTACCTTTTCAACTACTGTATCACTGATTTTATTGGCAACCGGATTTTTCTTCTGATTCTGATAAAAGGTGATAGCAGGCTGTTCTACCTCTTCTGTAAACATATTATACATGTTGTATGTAAAATCTTCCGATATAACAACTGCTGCATAATAGGTACCATCTTTAATTCCTGCCAGTGCTTCTTTTTCATCCTTTACAAAATGCCACTCCACAGATTTATTTTCACGCAGTTCTTCTATAATACCTTCTCCAACATTCTGGTATTCCCCGTTTTCATTAGTGTAGCCTTTATCCATAGAAACTGCTGCCAGCTTCAATCCTTCTGTATTTCCATATGGATCCCAGTTGGAATAGATATTAAACCATGCATATAATGCCGGCAGAAAACAAACACCTATGATAATTATCAAGGCAAAAAAATGCTTGATTAAATTTCGCATATCATCTTTGAAAATTCGTTTGATTGTTCCCATAATTGCTCCTTTTCCGTGCTTTAACCATTGTAATATGATACCCAACCACTTCTTGCGTGTCAAGTATACAAATACTCTCTCCTGTCTCATTTTTTATTTTACTTTTGCTTCTAATGTGTGTAAAATAGTGACTGTATACTATTTCTACTATTATTATATAGTAGAAATGCATCAAAAAACAGGATATTTTTCGGAATAGAAATACAGGAAGGAAACAATTATGTGGATTGCAAATCATTGGAATGAATATGAAGTGATTGATTGCTCAAGGGGGGAAAAGCTGGAGCGTTGGGGAAATTATATTCTGGTCCGTCCCGACCCACAGGTTATCTGGGATACTCCAAAAACAGAAAAGGGCTGGCGGCAGAAAAACGGCCACTACCACCGCAGTAAGAAAGGCGGAGGAGAGTGGGAATTTTTTGACTTGCCGGAACAGTGGGATTTACATTACCGTGATTTGACTTTTCATTTAAAGCCTTTTAGTTTTAAACACACAGGACTTTTTCCTGAACAGGCAGTAAATTGGGATTGGTTCGGTGCTAAAATCAAAAAGGCTAACCGCCCCATAAAGGTTTTGAATCTCTTTGCTTACACCGGTGGTGCCACGCTCGCTGCCGCAGCGGCAGGTGCCTCCGTTACTCATGTGGATGCTTCCAAGGGCATGGTGACATGGGCAAAGGAAAATGCCGTTGCCAGCGGTTTAAAGGACGCTCCCATCCGTTGGCTGGTAGATGACTGTGTAAAATTCGTAGAACGGGAAATCCGCCGAGGCAATCACTACGATGCCATCATCATGGACCCGCCATCCTATGGACGAGGTCCAAAGGGAGAAATCTGGAAAATAGAAGAGGCAATTCATCCTCTGGTAAAGCTGTGTACTCAGCTCCTGTCTGATGACCCTCTATTCTTTTTGATTAACTCTTACACTACTGGTTTACAACCGGCAGTTCTGGCATATATGCTAGGAACGGAACTGGGACACCTGAATGGAAAAGTCAGTGCCGATGAAATCGGCCTCCCGGTATCCTCCAACGGATTAGTACTTCCGTGCGGTGCCAGCGGAAGATGGGAGGTGATATAGATGAATCAAAAAAATCCAAAAAGCCCATTTGTGCGTTTAATGCTTGTGTTTGTAATTGTTGTGATTATAGGCGTTGGAGTCAACAAGCTTCTTACCGAATCTGGTTCAGGTTTTTTTAACACCGCGGAAATTGCAGAAACCAAAGAAAAAAGGCAGAAAACCTATACATTTCGTGATGAAGAACATTTACTGGAACAATATGAGAAACACAAAGATAAATTTCATTATGACACTCCTGAGGAATATGAAGAGCAAGCCAATCGTGTCATCCACACCTTTGCTGTGCTGCACAAACAGGAAAAAGAGGGCGATGATGACATTTATTATGCCGTAGACACCAACGAGCTTGTGGTTGTCTCTTCTGACGGTTACATACGTACCTATTTTAAACCGGAAGAAGGTATGAAGTATTATAACAAACAATAAATTTTTTCCTGATTCCTATAAACTGTTTGCACGTTCTGCAATATTTCTCTGGAAATCAATCACATCATGATCATATTCCTGATTCATCAACGGTGAGGTAATCATAAAGTCCGCCGTCGCACGGTTATTGGCAATCGGTATGTCATATACCTGTGCCACACGCAGCAATGCCTTTACATCTGGGTCATGAGGTGCCGCTGTCAGCGGATCGGAAAAGAATACTACAAAGTCAATTCTTCCTTCCACAATCTTTGCTCCAATCTGCTGGTCTCCTCCCAGAGGACCGCTGTTGTAGCCTTTTACCGGAAGTCCGGTTCTATCGGTTATCATGCGGGCGGTGGTTCCTGTTCCGCATAAAAAATGCCTGCTCAAAATCTCTTTGTGTTCATCACACCAGCTAATCAAGTCTTCTTTCTTTCCATCATGTGCAATTAATGCAATACTTTTCTGTTTTCCAATCGTCAACGTCAATAGGTTTTTACTCATAATAAACCTCCTTTTCTCTTCTTCTCTCTTCTTTTTCACAGGTTCATTATAACACGGAAAACAAAAATGTATATCTTTTCTTTGTTTTTTTACAAGAATTTTACATATTCTTTATTTTTCGATATTGCGGATTAAGTTTACCATTTCAATGGCACCCATTGCACAGTCATATCCTTTATTTCCGGCTTTTGTTCCGGCACGCTCGATTGCCTGCTCAATGTTTTCTGTGGTAATAACACCGAACATTACCGGAATATCAGAGTTTAAGGATACATTGGCAATTCCCTTGGAAACCTCGCTACATACATAATCATAGTGGGTTGTGGAACCACGGATAACTGCTCCCAGTGCGATTACTGCATCATATTTTCCGCTTTTTGCCATCTTGGAAGCAATTAAAGGAATCTCAAATGCTCCCGGCACCCATGCCAAATCAATGTCCTCTTCTTTTACATCATGGCGAAGAAGTGCATCCTCTGCTCCGGCTACCAATTTGCTTACGATAAACTCGTTAAATCTTGCGGCTACAATGCCTACCTTCATTCCTTCTGATACTACTTTTCCTTCAAATACGTTCATAATGAAATCTCCTTTTTATTTTTATATTTTTTGCTAATGTACTGTCCTTACTTTTTTAATAGTTAGAATGTGTGACATTCTATTTCTCCTGATAATCCAGGATATGTCCCATCTTATTTTTCTTGGTAATCAGATAAAATTTGTCATATGGGGTCGCATCTATCTGAATCGGTACACGCTCTTTGATGGTCAGTCCAAAGTCCTCCAACCCTTCAATTTTCAATGGATTGTTGGTCAGAAGCCGTAAGGATTTGGCTCCCAAATCTCTTAAAATCTGTGCTCCGATATAATATTCTCTCTCATCCTCATCAAAGCCCAATGCCAGATTGGCTTCTACGGTATCCATTCCCTTTTCCTGAAGCTCATAGGCTTTTAACTTATTGATCAGTCCGATTCCTCTTCCCTCCTGACGAAGATAGAGTAAAATTCCCCTTCCTTCTTTTTCGATTTCCTCCATGGCTTTCGCAAACTGGTCACCGCAGTCACAACGCTCGGAACCGAAGACATCTCCGGTGAGACATTCGGAATGTACCCGGCAAAGCACATCTTCTCCGTCGCCAATATCACCTTTTACCAATGCCACGTGATGCTCGCCGTTTAATTTGTTGACATAGCCGTAAGCACGGAAATCGCCGTATTTGGTAGGCATTTTTACTGCTGCCATCTGCTCCACCAGCTTGTCATGTACCTTGCGGTATTCCTGCAATGCACGAATGGTAATAAAGGTCAGATTGTATTTCTTTGCCATCTCTATTAACTCCGGTGTCCGCATCATGGTTCCGTCATCCCGCATGATTTCACAGCAGAGTCCACACTCCTTCAAGCCTGCCAGCTTCATCAGGTCTACGGTCGCTTCGGTATGACCGTTTCGTTCCAATACGCCATTTGGTTTTGCCAGCAATGGAAACATGTGTCCCGGTCTTCGGAAGTCCTCCGGCTTTGCATCCTCCTCCACACATTTCATGGCGGTAATGGAACGCTCCGCTGCGGAAATTCCGGTGGTGGTATCCACATGGTCAATGGATACGGTAAAAGCGGTTTCATGGTTGTCCGTATTGTTGCTTACCATCTGAGGAATCTGTAATTTCCGAATGATTTTCTCACTCATAGGCATACAAATCAGTCCCTTGGCATGGCTTGCCATAAAGTTGACGTTTTCTGTGGTGGCAAACTCTGCGGCACAGATTAAGTCTCCTTCATTTTCCCGGTCCTCATCATCCGTTACCAGTATCAGCTTTCCATTTCTTAAATCTTCCAGTGCTTCCTCAACTGTATTAAATTGAAACATATTTATCTCCTCCTAAAAGCCTGCCCGCAATAAAAATTCTTTGGTCAGACGGCTTTCTTTTTTTTCTTCTTTCTTTTCGTAATGCATGAGCTGTTCAATATATTTGCCCACAATGTCATTTTCCAGATTCACAATATCTCCCGGCTTTTTCTGGGACAATACCGTCTCCTTGGCAGTATGGGGAATCATGGATATGGAAAAATCCATATCACTCCGCTTTGCCACGGTCAGGCTGATTCCATCTATGGCAATGGAGCCTTTCTCCACGATATATTTCATGAGATTTTCCTCTGCCGCTATGGTATACCAGATGGCATTGTCATCCTTTTCCACCTTGGTAATGGTTCCTGTTCCGTCAATGTGCCCCGATACGATGTGTCCGCCGAATCTTCCGTTTGCCGCCATGGCACGTTCCAGATTCACTTTACTTCCGATGGTAAGGCTGCCCAAAGAGCTTCGCCGCAGGGTTTCGTTCATCACATCTGCGGTATAGGTATTCCCGCTAAAGGAAGTTACGGTCAGGCAGACACCGTTTAAGGCAATGCTGTCTCCAATATGGATGTCGGAAAATACCTTTTCGGCCTGTATGGTAAGCACCGCTGATTTAGCTCCCTTTTGGATTCCGGCTATGGTACCCATCTCTTCTACAATTCCGGTGAACATTTTTCCACCTCCCATTCAATCAAAATATCTTCTTCTATCTGTGTGATTTTTGGATTTTTCAATCGGTATGCCTCCTGCGGAAGCTCCACACCTTTTCCTCCTACCGGAGTCTTCGCCTCTGCTCCCCCGAAAATCTTTGGTGCGATATAGCTTTCCACCTTGGTGACGATTCCCGCCTGCAAGGCTGAAAAATTCAGTTGGCTGCCACCCTCCAATAAAATGCTGTCAATTCCTTTTTCTCCCAGTTGCTTCATCAGTTCCTTTAAATCCAATCCCTTTTCGTCTGATGGAAGTTCCAATACTTCACATCCCGCCTGACACAGCAGCTTTCGTTTTTCTATCTGCTGTTCTTCTCTCTCTATCTTCGCCGTGGCAATGATGGTAGGTACTTCCTTTGCGGTTTTGACGATATTGGAATCCAACGGTATCCGCAACCTGCTGTCACAGATAATCCGTGTGGGATTTAATGCATTTTCCAATCGACAGGTCAACAGGGGATTGTCTGCTAATACGGTTCCGATTCCCACCATGATTCCGCTGTAGATTTTACGGCTCTGCTGCACTCTGGCTCTGGCAGCCTCTCCCGTAATCCATTTGGAGGCTCCTGTATAAGTGGCAATCTTACCATCTGCCGTCATGGCATATTTTAATACCACATAGGGTTCCTTGGTTTCTATGTAGTGGAAAAATACCGGATTTAACCCATCACATTCTTCTTTCAGCACTTCTGTATATACTTTAATTCCTGCATCCTTCAGTTGTTTGATTCCTCCTCCGTTTACCTTCGGATTCGGGTCATAGGAACCGATATAGACCTCTGTAATTCCGCTGTCTATGATAATCTGCGTACAGGGCGGTGTCTTTCCATAGTGGCAGCAAGGCTCTAACGTCACATAGATGGCTGCCCCATGTAAGTCCTCCTTACAATTTAAAATTGCATTTCGCTCTGCATGAAATTCACCACATCTGTGATGGTAATCCTTCCCGATTACCTTGCCGTCCTTTACCAGTACCGCTCCCACCAAAGGATTCGGATTGGTAAATCCCGCTCCCTTCTTCGCTTCTTCGATTGCAATCCGCATATAATCTTCTGCTGTCATCTTCTCACTTCTTTCTGACTTTTCCGATGCTTTTTCCACAATTAAAAAGCCCCGAATATCATATTCAGGGCTTTTCTAATATGTATGCATCTTTCTATCTGTCACACGCACTTTCACGTATTTTTATATAGTAACTTCGTTCTGAAATATAAAAGGCTCTGAAATGGCTACATTTCAGAGCTTAATAAATCATCACAAGGGAACTGCTTCGCAGTTCTATGCATCTTCTTTCATCCAGACTATACTGTCGGCTTCGGAATTTCACCGAATCATGCCTTACGGCTCGTGGGCT
>USPJ01000015.1 GCA_900556645.1 uncultured Lachnospiraceae bacterium | reverse complement strand
ATAATAAAAAAGAAAAGCGAGGGATTTTTATGCATACATTTCAGCCTTACCCTCTCGATATGTTCGAGTTGGATCCGTTTACAAAAATCGGAAAAGAATGGATGCTGGTAACTTCCGGCACAGAAGAAAAAGCAAATGCCCTGACAGCAAGCTGGGGTGGACTGGGTGTTCTCTGGGGAAAAAATGTAGTCTATATTTTTATTCGCAAAACCAGATACACCAAAGAATTTATTGATGCAAATGACACCTTTTCACTTACTTTTTTTGATGCGAAATACAAAAATGATTTAAAATATTTTGGTGCAGTTTCCGGCAGACAGGAAGATAAATTCCAAGTTTCCGGTTTGAACCTGAACAACTATGAGGGCGTTCCTTTTGTGGATGAAGGAAATCTTGTATTTATCTGCAAGAAGATGGCAGCAGTTCCTATCAAAAAAGAACACTTCATTGACTCCGAACTTTTCCCGAAATGGTACTCAGGAAATGATTTAGAAAATTATCACACGATGTACGTGGGTGAAATCACACAGATTCTTGCCAGATAATAAAAAAATAAGGACTTGCAGGTTTTTATAACCTTGCAGGTCCTTATCTTTTATTTTCCGAAATTTAGCAACCTGAAAATTGCCAAAATCTAAATCCTTAACGACAGGAGGTACTGATGGACTCAATGGCTACTGCTCCGCCCCGCACCACTTCAATCTGTTTGAATTTAGAACGCAGCAAGGCAATCAATTCATTATTTCTACGTTCCGACAGCTTGCATTCCAGAAGTACGCTGTCCTCTCCGATATCCGCCACCTGTACCTGAAATACCTCCGCAATCTGAAATACTTCTGCAATCTGCTCCGTGGTACATTTCTTTACCTTTGCAAACAGAATCTCTTTCATATGAATCGGAATATTGGTCAAATCAATGACCTTGATGACCTCCACCATACGGTTCAACTGTTTTTTTATCTGCTCAAAGGTAATATCATCACTGGTAACACAGATGGTCATACGAGAAACGGTCTCGTCCTCCGTAGTTCCTACGGTTAAACTTTGCAGATTGTAGGATTTCCCGGAGAAAAGTCCCGATACCTTTGCCAGAACACCTATCTGGTTCTCCACATAGAGTGCAATCCATCTGTTTTTCATTTCATGTTCCATGGGTCTTTCCTCCTTATTTCAAAATCATCTCACTCATAGGATTACCGCTTTTGACCATCGGCAATACGATTTCCTCAGTGGCTATCATAAACTCCAGCAATACCGGAGTATTCTGTTTCTTTGCCCATGCAAACGCCTCTTCCAGTTCCTCTTCTTTTTCAATCCGACGCCCGCATGCTCCATAGCTCTCTGCCAGTTTTACAAAATCCGGCTCATAAGGCGGACAGGCAGGATTCGGTCCTTTACAATTTGCCGGACAGCTTTTTCGTCTTCTAAGACAGGTAGCCTCATACCGTTTTCCGTAAAAAAGCTGCTGCATCTGACGCACCATTCCCAGATAATAATTATTCAGTACGCAGATAATAATATTTGCCTCCTGAGTCATGGCTGTTGCAAATTCCTGTATATTCATCTGCATTCCGCCGTCTCCGCTGATACAGATAACCCGCTTATCCGGACATCCAATCTTGGCTCCGATAGCCGCCGGAAAACCGAAGCCCATGGTGCCAAGACCTCCAGAGGTAATAAATTTTTTCTTTTTATTCAGCTCGATATATTGGGTTGCCCACATCTGATGCTGACCTACATCCGTCACAATAATGGCATCCTCTTCTTTAAAGGAGGTATTAATCTGTTCCATAATCATCTGCGGAGTCAATCCTCTGTTTCTTCGCATCTCCAGAGGATTTTCTGTTTCCCATTCCCGGATACACTTCATCCACTTATCCGTTTTCTGCGGTTCCGCCCACTCCAAAAGCTTTTCGATTGCCAGCTTTGCATCCGCCACAATAGGAACATCCACCACCACATTTCTGGAAATGGAGGCTGTATCAATATCCACATGGACAATCTTGGCATTAGGAGCAAATTCATTTAGGTCCCCGGTAATCCGGTCATTGAAACGGGTTCCGATGGAAAACAGTACGTCACATTGGCTGACTGCAAGATTTGCTGCATATCTTCCATGCATTCCCGAATTTCCTACATAATATGGATGGTCTGTGGGAATGGCTCCTTTGCCCATAATAGTGGTAACCACCGGTATCTTTGTCTTTTCCACCAGTTCTAACAACTGCTTATTGGCTTTTGAAATATTCACGCCGCCGCCAATCAAAAACAGTGGCTTCTTTGCCCCTTTCAGTAGCTTATATCCCTTTTTCAGCTGTCCGATATGTACCCCTTGGCTTGGTTTATACCCGCGGATATCCACATGGTCAGGATACTCCGCAGAACCGGTCTGTACCTGGATATCTTTCGGAAAATCAATCAATACCGGTCCCGGTCTTCCGGTGGTGGCAATATGGAATGCCATTTTAATGATTCTGCCCAATTCCTTCCGGTTGTGTACCGTAACGGAATATTTGGTAATACTTCTGGTCATTCCCACAATGTCTACCTCCTGAAAGGCATCGTTGCCAATAAGATTCAGTGGCACCTGTCCTGTAAAGCATACCAGCGGAATCCCGTCATAGTGGGCATCTGCCAGTCCCGTAATGATGTTGGTGGCACCCGGACCGCTGGTTACCAGACAGACTCCTACCTTTCCCGTTGCCCGGGCATAGCCTTCTGCCTCGTGTAAAAGTCCCTGTTCGTGGCGTGGGAGGACTACATCAATGGCATCCTGTTTGTATAATTCATCAAATAAATCCGTAACGGTTCCGCCCGGATATCCGAAGATGGTATCTACGCCTTCTTCCATCAACGCTTTTACAAATAATTTTCTTCCTGTAATATCCATAGTTCCTCCTTCATTTAGATATATCCCATACTCCTTAGGATAAAAATCCATCCCGTCAGGGTAAATGCCGCCAACAGCGTTGTAGTCACAATAATACTGGCTGTCAGCGCACCGTCATTTTTCATATTTTTCGCCATAATATAACAGCTTGGGGTTGCCGGAGCTGCCAGCATCACCATAATCGCTATCAATTTTTCTCCGGTAAAACCAAGGGCAATAGCGATAGGAATAAATATTGCCGCCTGCCCAATCAATTTGATAAAGGCTGCCCAGAGTGTCGGTTTCATTTTTGCCAAGGCTTCCTTTCCCTCAAATCCTGCACCTAAGGTAATCAAAGCCAACGGCGTTGCCATCTTTGCCACATTGTCAATGGTATTATCCACCAACACCGGGAAATTTAGTTTACATAATGATATAATCAATCCCAATACAATGGAAATAATGATTGGATTTTTCAAAATATTGACACAGGCCTCTTTCAGCTTTCCGGTATCCCTGCCCGTTCCGTCATCCTCTGCCTCAAAGGTCAGTACCAGCACGGAATAAATATTATACAAAGGCACTGCACCGATAATCATCAAAGGTCCCATGGCGGAAGGTCCGTAAAGATTTGAAATGAATGCCAGTCCCATTACCGCCGCACTGCTGCGAAAGGATGCCTGTACAAAGGCTCCGATAAGACTTTTATCCTTTATAAACAGCTTTGCCAGTCCCCAGACCACCCAGAAACAGACAGAGCTGGCAATGGCACAAAACAGTACATATTTCAAATCAAAGACGCTTCGGATATCCACTGCCGCAATATCCCGAAATACCATAAAAGGCAGCGTCACATCAAAGTTAAATTTGTTTGCCACATTGACAAAATTCTCGTTGAGCATTCCCCGACGCCGGAGGAAATACCCCAGTACCATTACCAGAAAAATGGGAATGGTCACATTAATACTGTATATAAAATTCTCTAACATTTCTTTTTCTCATATTTCAGGAAGCGGAATTCCAAATCAAAATAGGTCTCCTCTTCGCTGTCTGCCGTGATTTCCCACTCCGGTTTCTCGTCCAGATTCGGAAAATAGGCATCTGCCTCATAGGCATAGTCAATCTTTGTAATATGAGCCACATCACACTCATCCACCAGCTGACGGTAAACGCTCTCTCCGCCGATGACATAGATATCCTGGGAAGGATATTTTTTCAACTCTTCGTGCAGCTCTTTATCGTCATGTACAATAATCGCATCCTTTACCTGATAGCTTTTATCACTTGTGAGAACGATGTTGACACGGTTTTTCAGCGGCATTCCGTTAGGAAAACTCTCCAGCGTTTTTCTTCCCATTACCACTACCTTACCGGTGGTTGTCTCACGGAAAAATTTCATGTCCATGGGAATGCTTACCAATAATTTGTTATGTAAACCTATTGCCCAATTTTTATCCACTGCTGCAATTAAATTCATCTGTCTCCTCCTACACTGCGATTGGAATATTTTTAATCTGAGGTCCCGTCACATAATCCTCAATCTTAATATCATCCGTGGTAAACTCATAGAAATCCTTAATTTCCGGATTCAGAGAAAACTTCGGTGCATCATAGGTCGGTCTGCTGATAAGTTCCTCAATCAGCGGAATATGACGGTCATAAATGTGGGCATCCGCAATCACATGCACCAGCTCTCCCACATTCATATCACAGACCTGTGCCAGCATATGAACTAACACGGCATACTGACAGACATTCCAGTTATTTGCCGCCAGAATATCCTGGGAGCGCTGATTCAAAATAGCATTCAATGTCAGCCGGTCTTCCCCTTTTTTCTGAGTTACATTGAAGGTCATGCTGTAAGCACAAGGATAGAGATTCATCTCATGCAAATCCTGATGCACATAGATATTAGTCATAATCCGGCGGCTGAAAGGATTGTTTTTCAGGTCATAAATCACCCGGTCCACCTGATCCATCATACCTTCTTTGTACTGATGCTTTACACCCATCTGATAGCCATAGGCTTTTCCGATGGAACCGTTTTCGTCTGCCCATTCATCCCAGACATGGCTTTTCAAATCATGGATATTATTGGATTTTTTCTGCCAAATCCAAAGCATCTCATCCGTACAGCTTTTAATGGCTGTTTTCCGAAGGGTGATTGCCGGAAATTCCTTGGATAAATCATAACGATTGACCACACCGAATTTTTTTATGGTATAGGCACTGGTTCCGTCTTCCCAGTGAGGACGTACCTTTTCTCCCTCCGTGCTGACTCCGTTTTCCAAAATGTCTTTGCACATATCTATAAAAATCTGATCCGCTAAACTCATAGAAGTTCTCCTTTATGATATATTTCCTCTCTATCTTAAAGATACTAATTATTTATTTTACCCGATTCTAAATCCGGTTGCAAGGTTCTATTTTGACATGATTTTCTCGCTCTTAAATGCCTGGACAATTCCTCCGGTAAACAAAGCTCCCAAAAGGAGATTTTCCACCATAGTAATCAGATATGCTCCCGTGGAAATCTCTTGGGTAAGGATTCCCTGCAATACCAATGCATTGTTGTAAATCGGAATCCAGTATTTTACCGTCTCCGGTGTGCCGGATTGGAACATCGTTAAAAGCCCCACGATAATAACTACCATATAAACCGGCATGACATAGGAATTTGCCTCCTTGGTGGATTTTGCAAACACCGACAGCAACGCAATAATCGAGGAATAGAAAAATGCAATAGCAATCAACAGAACTCCCATCAGCAAAAGCTGCTGCGGATTCAAGTGTAAATCCAGTCCGTTTCCGCCGCCTCCCATCATAGAATCCATCATCATCGGGGCACAGATTGCCATAACCGCCACATAGACCAGAGAAGACAGCCCGGAAATCGCCATCAATGCCGTTACCTTTCCCAGTGCAATGGAGATTCTTTTTACCGGAGATACCAAAAGACTTGCCATGGTTCCCCGTTCTTTTTCTCCGGCAATCATATCGCCACCGATACCCAAAGCACCGGCAAATAACAGGATAGTAATAAAGTATGGAAGCATCATTCCCAACACTTTTCCTCCTGCCTTTTCATCGTCTTGGATTACCATGTCCTCATTGTCGGAATTTACCGTAAATACCATGATATTTTCCAGATTTCCCACACGCATGGAGAGCAGGGTCTGACGATAATTTTCCAAAACTCCCACAGAAATCTCTTCATATGCCGCAGAAGAAAAATCCTCCGATGGATTATAGTAGGTCTTAATCTGTGGAATCTTATCTCCCTCTTTGTAAGCAGCAAGCTGCTCATCCAGATTTTCCGGGAATTCAATGATCAAATCCGCTTCTCCCTCTAAAATCTCTTTTTCCGCCTTACTTCGATCCTTTTCTCCTTGAATCTCTTTGATTTCATATTTGAATTTCCCCATTTTCAGAAATTCCTGAAAACTCTGAGGCTCATTCTGTACATATACAATAGGATTGTGCTTTTCAATGTCCTTCATCATATTGTCCACCATACCATTGACAATGGACATAATGAGTACCATAATCAGCACCGGCAGGAGGAAAACGGAAAATACCATCTTTTTATCTTTAAAAACTCTTGCCATCTCTTTCTTAAAAATCTGATTCATTCCGTTCATCCTATTCCGCCCCCTTATTCTCTTTGTAGTATTCAAAAAACGCATCTTCCAAATCGTCGGCTCCGGTCTGCTCCAACAGCTCCTTCAAAGTCCCCTCTGCCACCTTCCGACCGTCAATGATAATTCCGATACGGTCACAGAGCTTTTCCGCCTCAGACATAATGTGGGTGGATACGATGACCAATTTCCCTTGGTCTCTCAATTTTTTCAGATAATCCGTAACGCTTCTGGCTGTGACAATATCCAGTCCATTGGTGGGCTCATCAAATATAACAATATCCGGGTTATGTACCAGACTGACTGCAATAGCCGCTTTCTGCTTCATTCCGGTGGAAAGCTCCTTAATCTGTTTGTGGGCAAAATCACGGATTCCGAAGTAGTCAAACAGTTCTTCCTTCCGCTCCTCCAACACCTTTGGCTCCACTCCGTGAAGTCTTCCAAAGAACCCGAACATATAATCCACATCAAACTGCTCGTCCAACTTAATATCACTGGTCAGAAAACCGATATTTCTGCGGACCTCCTCCGGTTCTTTGCAAACCTCGTGTCCATCCACATAGATTTCTCCTTCGGTAGGTTTAATCAAAGTAGCAATGCATCGCAGTGTGGTAGTCTTTCCTGCTCCATTTGGTCCCAAGAGTCCATAGATTTCTCCTTTTTGTGCAGTAAAACTCAACTGGTTCACTGCTGTTTTCTTTGGATTTTTCGTCTTTGACTCTGCCATCTGCTTTTTATTCAAACGATAAACTTTGGTCAGATTTTTTACCTCTATCATAGCATCCTCCTTATGTGTATATTCTCTCCTTTTTTCTTATCCATTACCATGATACTACATATCCTATACTTTGTGGAAATTTTTCGGGATTTTTTTCTGAAATTGTGATATACTGAATGAAATAGATTCATGGAGGCTTGCTTACCTTTGATAAATGCCCTTGCAAGCTATCCCATAAAAAAGGAGATTTTATTATGAGTCAGGAGAAAGTTGACAGATATAAAGAAGAAAAGGCACATCGCAAGCAGGATTTGAAAAAAGCAAAGGTAAAATCCATTGCGGGACGTATCTGTGCAGTTGCGGTTGCTGCTGTCATCATAGGCTGGGGCGGCTATTCCATCTACACCCATCACGAGGAGAATAAACCTACAAACTATATTGAGATAGACCCTACCGCAATTAATGATTATCAGAGTTCTTTGGTCAATAATTAGAACGAAATTAGAGAGAAGCTACAACAGCTTCTCTCTTGCTTTTTTCGCCTATCGAGCATAGAATATAGTTAACATTTACATTATGTAAAAAATCCATACGAAAGGAGTAGTGCTATGAAAAAACTACATATTCACATGTTATTAACCATTTTACCGGTCATCATCGCAGTAATCCTGGCTTTGATTTTTATCAGCGGATTTACTGCCAATTCCGTTACCGTAGAACAGAACTCAAAATATATGGATGCAGAAATGAATGCTCAAGTTCAATCTGTTTCCAAAGAAATTGATTCTGTAAAAGCAATGTCCATGGAATTGTCCTCCCTTGTATCTGCCACTTATCATACTTCCAGTCTGGAAGACTATGAAGCTATTTTTGCAAAAACCATTGCTGATAACGATATGGTCTTAGGCAGCGGTATCTGGTTTGAACCGAATGTTTACGATGCCTCTCAAAAATATGTAGGCCCATATTTTTATAAAGAAGATGGAAAAATCGTGACTACTCTTGATTACAGCAACGCAGAATACGATTACTTTAATCAAGAATACTATCTGAATGTTGCCAACGGTACCAAAGAACCGGTAATAACCAATCCTTATTATGACAGTTACAGCGGATTGGTAATGTCTTCTTGCTCTATGCCGATTTACGATGGAGATACTTTTATCGGATGTATTACAGTTGATATGCAATTGGAAACCATACAAAATCTTATATCCGCTGTAAAAGTCGGCAAAAAAGGGTTTGCCACTCTCATAACCGCAGACGGAACTTATATCAGTTGTAAGGATACTCAGAAAGTAGCAGATGGACTCCGCATCACAGAGGATTCCAATGAATCCATTGCAAAACTGGGCAAAAAAGTGATTTCTGAGGAAAAAGGCACACTATCCTATACCGATGACGTAAAATATACCGCATATTATACTACTTTCTCAGATTTAGGCTGGAAATTAATTCTTTCCATGCCTCGTGAAGAGCTTATTGCCCCGATTCGGAAACAGATTTCTATTATGATATTTGTAGGTGCAATAGGACTATTTTTAAGTATTGTGATTATTATTTATCAGGTTACCAAAATTTCTAAGAGTCTGAACTTAGTTACCAACTTTGCAGGTGAAATCGCCGACGGTAATCTTACTAGCGAACCACTCTCTGTAAAACGTAAGGACGAGCTGGGTGTTATGAGCAATTCTCTGAGTATGATGCATGACAGTTTAAAATCTATTATCGGAACTACCATGACATTGACCGGAGAAATTACAGACTCCAGCAGCCATCTGCATGATATTTCTGAATCTCTGCAACAGCAGTTTGAACAAATTCAGACATATATGACAGACATTAGCAATGCCATGAGCAATACCAGTGCTGCAACAGAACAGGTCAACGCTTCCTCCGAAGAAGTCAATGCCTCCATTAATCTCTGTGCAGAAAAAGTCAATGACAGCAATCAGATTGTAAATGAAATAAGGGATCGGGCCAAAAACATTCAATCCAAATGTCTTTCCTCTCAATCCCGTACCAATGAACTTGTTTCCGGTTTTGAGGAGGATTTGAGCCACAATATTGAAAATTCAAAAATCGTACAATCTATTGGGGATTTAGCCGATATTGTATCCGGAATCGCAGAACAGATTAACCTGCTGTCCTTAAATGCTTCTATCGAAGCTGCCAGAGCCGGAGAACAGGGAAAAGGCTTTGCTGTAGTTGCCAGCGAAATCGGTTCACTTGCTTCTGAGACTTCTGAAACTGTAAATAAGATTAAGACTACCGTTTCTGATGTTCACGGTGCATTCTCGTCTCTGACCGATTCTTCCAACAGAATGTTGAATTTTGTAGGCGATACCGTTAGCTCCGATTACAATTTCTTTGTTGACGTTGCACAACAATACGGCAATGACGCTGAAAATATCAAAGAGCTTACTGACAACATTGATGAGATGATTAACAACATCCGAACCATTATGAACGAGGTGGTACTGGCAATCCAAAGTGTTGCTGAATCCACACTGGAAACCAGTGACAAGAGCGAATCCATTATGACCTCTGTTACGAATGTCTCTCATATCATCAATGACGTTGCTTCTCTTTCCAATTCGCAGAAACAGATTTCCGGCGATTTGAGTCAAGTGGTCAGCGGCTTCAGAACAAAATAATCTATTATAAAATGAGGGTGTCTCAAGTAGACACCCTCATTTCTATTTTGACTCTATTTCTGCTTTCTCCACCGCATCTTCTATGGCATTCATAAGCACCATGCTGGTGTATTGGTTCTCACTGTTATATGTAATATCTTCTAAGGACTGTTTCTCATAAATCTGTTCTGCCAGTTCCTCCAATGCCGGCTCCACCAGCGGGTACATGGTTGCAACAGATTCATCCAGATTCACCAGAGAAATAGACTTGATTTCATTATCATCTACCGCCACCTCAACATCCAGAATATTGTCGTTAAACAGAATTGAGGAGGTATACACTCCCGCCTGATATTTCATCGTTTCCTTGCTTTTTTCTCCATCATCCTTTTTATTGAACATACATACCAGAAGGATAACCAAAAGAATCCCTAGCCCCACGAATATCGCAGTATAGATTAATTCCTTCATATGTAAGACCATGATTTTTGTTTTTGAACTCAATGGAACCTCCTCCACTTTTTTGCTTAATATATGGTATGCCGCAAAATTGTGGTTTATTCCAAATCCATTTCTATTCTTTTACACCGATTCCAAGGACGGCTTTGCTCAAAAACAGGGCTGTAAGTATCTCAAAACCACAGCTTAACACCAGTGCCGCCATTCCCATATCCAGTCCGAAAACCGCAAACATATCATTCTTTGCCTTGAAGGTTAACAACATCTGTCCTCCGCAGCTCAAACCGGTAATAACCCAGATAGTTGCCAAAATCTTTTCATTATAGGCAGAGCCTCTCAGCAGATGTGCCAATAAGTATCTGGCATTCAGCATTGCACGGGAGTCCATCTTACTTATCTTCGCACTGACAACCACCATTAGCTTCAATGCTCCAATCAACAGCAGATACAAAAAATGTATCAACAGGGAAATCCAGCCCAGATAAGGATTTGCCATACCGAAAATCATTGCCAGTATCACGCAGAAAATCGGAAGCATCCCGATATGAATATCTATCTGAGGGATACATTCCTTTAAGCCCTCGTAACGCTCTTTCTCTCTCTGAACAAAATTGTCCAGCTGCCGTGGTTTTTCCATCTGTTTCTTTTTCCAAAATACCCACACTACCGCACAGGTCTGCATAATGACTGCTGCCAACAGCATCTTGACACTTCCCGAAAACTCATTTTTCGGTTCAAACACAATCCACGGTGTCATATGACGCCCGTCAGAGCCAATAACCCCTGAAGCAAACAGCCAGACCACCAGACTAATGAAGGTGCTGCAAATCCAGAAAAACACTGCTGCCACACACCATATTTTCATCACTACCTTACCGGACTTCTGTACATTGTTCAGATACTTCTTCTCCGATATATCTCCAAAAAAATCCGCAAAACCTTCTGTCTTTTCAATGTATATGCCAAATCCTGCATAAACCAGAATCTCCACAATTACCAAAAGTCCAAACAGACCTACATAGGGATTCAACAAAGTTGCAATCAACGCCAAAATCAAAAATACAAAATACATTCATTTCCTCCTTCACTCTCATTCTTCCTGCTTATTCTCTCACACACCTATAAACTTTCCGATGAAAAAATATAAA
>USPJ01000014.1 GCA_900556645.1 uncultured Lachnospiraceae bacterium | reverse complement strand
GCCATTTGGCTTCTACCTCTTCCACCGCTTTCTCGATGATGCGGATGATAAAATCTTTCTGTTTGATGCCTTCCTTCGCGACTACCCATTTGACTCTCTGGAATAATTCCTCTGTGACCTGTACTGCTAATGTTCTTTTTTCCATGCCCGCTTCTCCTTTGTTCTCCAGTCTGTTAAAGTGTTCTTCTATCACCTGCCGGATAAATATTTGTGTACTTGTTTCCTTTTCTTCGATCTCGGCTCGTACCTTCTCATGTAATTCCACCGGGATCTTTCCGCATATGTTCTTCATCTCTGCCATAAGCGTTTTCCCCTTTCGTTTTGTTATACACAACATACTCCAAAATTTGAAAGAAAGCTATTCACAATACCCACTAAAGAAACCATGTCAAATGTATGCAAAACCAAAGCATATCCAACAATGCCATGCTTTCCTTGCCCATAGGCCTCACCCCCTTTACTCCTGCTCCATCTGAAATAAAAAATCCAGCATCTGACCGGGAATTTCTTCCTTTTCCTGTGCTGGCATCCGTTCCACATCGCCACATTTTAACTCTTCCCGAACAGCCTCCTGAATGAGTCTTTTTAAAGTTTCCCTCTCTTCTTGTTCCAGGATCACATCCACCAGATACTGGTTCCTCTGCCCTGCCGGAATTTCCATCAAAAACTGCCACGCTTTTTCATGTTCCGGGTTCTTAAGGTTTGGGCGGAAGGAAAAGACCGGGCGGCTCACAGCGCCCTCATCTGCCCCACAATCCGTTCATATCCGGCAGCGTTGGCATGGACGTCCGTCAAGTAAATCGGGCGACACAGGCGGTCCTGCTCGCTTACACGGTGTTTAAAAATAGCAGCACCGCCTCCCATGAAAACGGAAGGGACTGCCCGCAGGTCAAAGCCTGCCTCGGTGATCGCAGACAGGATTTTCTCAATATAAAGCCTGCCCTGCCTCTCAATCAAAGACACCACTTCCGCAGGCATGCTGCTGGGTTTTCCACGTAAGACACGCTCGATCTGCGTCTCCGTTACCGACAGTCCTGTATTTCTCCTTACCTGTTCTCTGATCTCATCCATACAACGGATGACACCCAGTTCCAGACTTCTACAGGTAGCTGCGTTAGGAACAGCATTATCAAGCCGCATCAAGTCCACCGTCCAGCCTCCGATATCCACAAGAAGCACAGAAGGCTCATCTTTTAAATACTCTGGATAAAGAGCCAGGGCTGAATATCCCTGGGGGAACAATTTCACATCCTCAATCTGGATCTCATAGCGTTCCCCTTCATATAAAAAACGGATTAGCTGTTTTTGAAATAGATATTCCTTGAATTTCTGTTTTTCCCTTCCAAACCCGGTAAGGGGAAGTCCGGCTGCAAGAACAACTTTCGCTGTCCTTTCCCCCTTTCGCTTTCGAATCTCCTGTGCCAGTGCTGCCAGCGTCAAAAGATAATAATTGTCGTTGGCGGTCTTGTCCTTTACCAATGTCTGTCTCCCAGTCCCACACACATAATATTCTCCCTGGTACTGGAGAACATTCTGCATGGTATAGGGTTCGTATTCATACCGGATGATCCCTGTGGGGAAACACACCTGCTTTGTTTTGATGGCATAATATCCATGGTCGATTCCAATGACCATCACTTACCACTCCCTTCTTTTCTGTTCTATGTAAAATTTCCGTTGAAAGAGCCCTTGCCCCCAAAGGCGCGCCCCGGCAGGCATTCTCTTCTTTCCAGCCTGTTGTTCTTCCTACTCCTGGTCTCGAAAAAATGTTTGGACAGGAAGATAATGCAGTGTTCCTTCCAAAACAAGAGCCTGTCTTTGAAAGCGAAGGATTCCCTGGCTCTGTAACTCTATCATTTCGTAATATGCTTTCTTTGTTAAAAAATAACGATGATATATTCCCGCTTCCTCAAACTTCTCTGTCTGCTTCAACACTAAAAACTCCACCATATACCGGGTGTCCGGTGCAAACCGTTTCTCACATAGCATGGCATCTCCCTGTACTGCCTTCACACCCTCCGACTCCCTGGCTACTGCCAATAATTCATGGATACTGATACTCACCTTTGCTATCACCTCTCTTCCAAAAGAAAAGACAGACACCTAAATGATGCCTGTCTCTTCTGGGATTTCCATTCCCTTTTCTTTATAGATCTTTTTGACTAATTCTTTTAGTTCCTTCCGGATCTTTCTGTCTGGTACATTGTTACAAAATTCCTGTAACCATCTATCCTGCAAATATAAATCAATTTCGGTTATATCACAAGAAACAATACTGCAGGTTTCATCATATAACTGTTCCAGTCTTTGAAAATGTTCTCGGAATTGTTCTCCATAATGATGCCAAATATCCAGGTTCAATCTTGTCAGACCAAGGAAATCGGTAACATACGTCAGCCTGTCCAAATCTGAAAATGTCATTTTTTCTTTTCCCAGCAGGATTTCCCTGTCACGCTTTCCACATAAAAACAGGAAAGCAAACCGTTCTATATCGCTCTGATGCATAATCATTCCCCTTTGCACAAATAATTCCTTATTACGAAACATTATAAAAAGTGAAATCAGTAAAATCAATATAAAATTTCTTTATTGCGAAACATTGAGAAATGAGAGGATTCTATCATGCAGAAGATCAGACCAGACATGGATATCGGCAAAAATATCCAAGCCATCCGTTATCAAAATAAACTTACGCAAGACCAGGTCATTGCAAAATTAAACCTGATGGGTATCTCCATGTCCAAAAGTACCTATGCCAAGCTGGAAACCAACCGTATGAACATCAAGGTATCGGAACTTGTTGCCCTTGCAAAAATCTTCCATACCGATATCAACACATTCTTTTCCGGGCTTCTCTAAACCGGAAAAGAAACATTTCCTATAATTCTTCTCCCCTCTTCTTTTCCCACTCTCCTTTATCTTTGTTCCCTCCACTCTCTCTTACATTGGGATTGCTTTTGAAATAATTCCTCATATCGAAGAAGTATATCCATACTGTCTTGTGTAAAATCAAAGGACTGAAGCATAGGGTATCGCGGCAATGCACTTGGGACATATTCTAATTGTTCCAACTGCTTAGATGTGTATTTTTTCTTTCTGGCTTCACTATATGGCAAAAGACCGTATTCCGTCTTATACGCTGGAATACGGTCTTTCTTCATTTCCTGTAATGCTTCAATCATATTCGGGATTTATAGGTATCTATCTGCCCTCTGGTCATGCCGACAGCCGATGCAAAATCCGATATCCTTTTATAGAATTTCCCTTGAATCTTACATCTTGGAATAAAAGCAAATACCTCAGTCTTGGGCCACCCACATTCATCCCGTAATTGCTTCACTAAACGGAAACATTCTATAAACGAATATTCTGGTTTATAGCGCTGTTGTCCATATACTAACAGCTTGGAGATATTATATTCCCTGCATAAAAAAGCAGCATTCTGATATACTTTCCCTTCATACTCAATTTCATATCTTTTCCCATTATTCCTGATCGGCAAATAAATAGCTTCCTCCAATGTTTTCCCATATTTCAAGCGTTCAAAAACATTGCAGGGCTGCACTTGATACTCCGCACACAATTCTACCAATGTATTATAGGATTTTCCTTCAAAACATATCGGTTCTTTCTGCAATAGTTCAAGAACAATTTCTTCTAATGTCCTGTTTCTTGTATGGATTCTGGCTGAAATGGAAGTCTCTCTAATTCCAAATGCTGTTGCCACCTCATATCTGCTCTGATATTTTTTGCCCCATAGCATAATTTTCTTCTCTTGTGCCTCTTTGCAACGATCTACCGCTTCTTCTACTGTTTTGCACCTTTGTATGTAATGTGCTAATGAATTCCAAGGTAATCCATATTCTTCAGCCAACGCTTTAGGCGAACGATATAACTTTCCATTGTATTCAAAAAGTCGCCCTCTTCCTCGCACATCATTGACACACATTTGCATTGCATCTTCTAGCGACCAGCCTCGGCGCCGGAAGGAATATATTCTTTGACGGTCAATTCCATATTCCTCTGCCATTTCTTTTATCGTTTCATATGTTTTCCCATCATAGCAATACGCCATAGTCATCACCTCTTCTCTTTACCACACCAGTATACCCACTTATCGTAAAAAAGCTATTCGGACATACCACTAAAATATTACCTTTATACCTGTCTATTATAGACAATAAAAACCTGCTACAAGGATGTCTTTCCTCATACCAGATATCAATACTTTCTTCCTACTCCATACACATTTTTTCTCATTACTTGTGTATCATGTACCTATATTATCATGTAATCCTACTGTGTACACGCTATGTACAGTAAGCACATGGGGTTCAGTTTACATCTGCCAAGACGATTGCCGGCTTAGTGGCCAAAGCACGGGCAATGGCAACTCTCTGCTGCTGTCCTCCGGATAGTTGGTTTGGCATACTTTCTGCCCGGTCTTTTAATCCCAAGGTATCCAAAATCTGCTCTATATACTCCCTTTCCACCTCATTGCCATCCAACTCTATGGGCAGTACCACATTTTCATATACATTCAGCACCGGAACTAAATTAAACGCCTGAAAGACAAATCCAATTTTCCTTCTTCTGAAAATGGTCAATGCCTCATCTTTTAAAGAAAAAATATCTTTATCATCTACCCATACCTTCCCCTGGGTAGGACGGTCCAGCCCTCCCAGCATGTGTAACAACGTGGATTTTCCACTTCCGCTGCTTCCAACAATGGCTGTAAACTCTCCCTGATTTATGTTCAATGACACATCATCAAGAGCTTTTACTGTCTGCTCTCCTTCTCCGTAGTATTTATTCAAATGTTCTGTTCTCAGTACATCCATTTTTTATCTCCTCACCTTCTGCACAAAAAATAGTCTATGTTTCTCTCTACATAGACTATAACAAAACAATCTTTCTTCCTTCTTTCTCAAATCTAACACTTTTGAAAGATTCTATTTTCGTGGCAAAAAAATATGAAAAACACTTCCTTTTTCTTTTTGTTTTACCGTAATATAGCCCTTCTGTCCGTTTAGAATTTCTCTGGTCAGGAATAATCCCACTCCCACGCCTTCCTCAGAACGCACTTCACTTCCTCGGTAAAACCGCTCAAACAGGTGCGGTATCTCTTTAGTTTTTATACCGATTCCTTCATCTTCTATGGCTATATCCGCAAAGAGCTCATAGGCAACGCTGTTAATGGTAATTTTGCTTCCCACTTCTGAATATTTAATAGCATTGTCTATCACATTATAGACTGCCTCCTCTGTCCATTTCCGGTCAAAACAAGCTGTAATTTCTTCTTGATTCTCCAACAGAATCTCCATCTGTTTTTCTTTTGCTTTCTGCATAGCGGTAACTTGCAGACTCTCAAGCATGGGCTGTATGCTCTGCTCTTTTGGATAGAGACGAATACTTCCCGATTCCAGCTGTGAGGTTTTTACCAATGCCTGAATCAGAAATTCCAGTTTCTTTGATTGCTCTTTAATGTGTCTTCCCAGTTCCTTTCCCTCATCCTCCAACCCCTGTTCCTCTAAGAGCTCTGTATACAATAATATATTCGCCAAGGGTGTCTTGGTCTGGTGTGAGATATCAGATACCAGCTTTTGAATATTCTTCCGCTCCGTTTCTACCTGTTCTCTGGAATATTTAGATGCGGTCAAAAACTGTTTCCACTTTACCTCCAGCTTAGAAAGCTCTGTCTCATCATATTCGGATTCCTCAAATTCTCCCGCTGCCGCTTCGTCAATCATCTGATTTAGGATACGATATGTTTTGGACCACCCAAAAGATTTCATAGCATCTCTCCTGTTTTCCACACATAGCCGATACCATAGACCGTCTGAATCGGCTGTTCATTTTCTCTGTGCAGCTTATCTCTCAACCTTTTTACTGTTACGGAAAGGGCATTCTCATCCACGTACTCTGCACCGTCGGTCCAGATTCTGTCCACCAGAAAATCTCTGGTCAGAGTTCGGCCTTCGTTTGTCACAAGAAGATATAATAGCTTCTGCTCCGTCCGGCTTAAAATTACCTCCTCTGTACCATAGAAAAACCGCATCTCTCCAAAAGCGAAACGATAAGATCCCAAAATGTAGTCCTCTTCCCTCAAGCTCCGGCGGATACGCCCTGCAATATTCTTAATTCTTGCCCGCAGAACCATGAGACTAAAGGGTTTTGTGATATAATCATCTGCTCCCAGTTCCAGTCCCATAACTTCATCCGTTTCCATATCCCTTGCGGTCAGCAGAATGACCGGTATCTGGGAAGTTTTTCGCAATTCCTTCAAAAAATCCAGACCATTCCCATCCGGCAGATTAATATCCAAGAGAATCATATCTGCTATATGTTCCCTCAAAAATTCCCGTGCCTCTTTCAGATTATAGCAGGAAAAGAACTCATACTTTTCACTTTTTAATGCCAGAATCATTCCCTGATTCAAGCTTTTATCATCTTCCACCACCAATATCCGAAGCATACTTTTCCCTCTTATTCAAATCTTCTTCCGTACACATAGGTTGCAAAATAAATAATTGCTGCAATCAGTACAATCATCGATCCCGTGGCAACATTGGTGTAATAGGAAATCATCAATCCCAGCACACCGGAAAACACAGAAAAAATTACGGAGAAGAGATGATATTCTCTCATATTTTCCGAAATGTTTCTGGCGGATGCCGCCGGAAGTATCAGCAATGCATTGATAAGCAAAATTCCAATCCATTTAATGGATAGCATAACAATCAGGGCAATGAGAACGGAAAACATCGTCTCCAACAGTTTTACCGGGATGTGTTTACTTTTTGCCAGCGTCACATTAATACTTTCCGCACACAGTTTATTAAACGCTGCAAACCAGAAAATCAAAGTTACCACAAAAATAATCACCAGATAGAAAATTTCCTGTAAGGTAATACTGAGGATATCTCCCACTAAAAGCCCCGAGTATTTGCTGAAATTTCCTCCTTTAGAAAGGATTGCAAGACCGATGGCAATACTTGCAGAGGAAAATACCGAAATCAAAGTATCCCTTGAAGTCGTTGCCTTTTCCGCCAGCTTGCTCAAAAGCAGGGCAAACACTACCGCAAAGAGAACCATTGCCAAGGTGGTATCTTTCATTCCCAACACAGAACCTATGGCTATTCCCGTCAAAGCAGAATGCCCCAATGAGTCAGAAAAGAATGCCATCTTTTTATTGACAATCATTGTTCCCAGTATTCCAAACAACGGTGTAATAATCAACACCGCTATCAGAGCGTTTTTCATAAATCCATATTGTAGCCACTCTGTAAAAAAAGTTGACATAATTATTCTCCTCTTACTCCAAATACAGAACGAAACTCATCGCTGGAAAACACTTCCTTCGGTGTTCCCTCACGAATCACAGTTTTATCCAGTAACAGTACTTTGTCCGCATATTTTCTCACATAATCCAAATCATGGGAAATCAGCACAATAGCTAAATCAAAGTTCTTTTTCAGATAGTCAATGGTGCGGTAAAACCGTTCCATTCCGTTCTGGTCAATTCCCGAAACCGGTTCATCCAGTAACAGCAACTTCGGCTCGTCCATCAATGCCATAGACAGCAACACCCGCTGCAGCTGCCCGCCGGAAAGATTGCATACCTGTTTATCAATCAATTCTTCTGCATCAAATACACGAAGCACTTCTTTTATTTCCTCATAAAGTTTTCGCTTCTTGGACCAGAATACCGGGCTGATACTCTGATAACTGGCAATCAGATCATACACACTGATAGGTGTCCCTTTTTCAATATTTAACTTCTGTGGAACATAGCCAATCTTTAATTTCTTTATCTCACCGTTTTCCGTATCCCGGAAATCAATCTGGCCTTCATGGGGAATATCATCTAAAAGTGCCCGTATCAAGGTGGTTTTTCCGGCTCCGTTTTTTCCTATGATTGCCGTAATGGTTCCACAGTGGATGTGCATATTCACATCTTCCAGTATGACCTGTTCTCCCAAGGTCACTCCCATATGATGCACTTTGATACAATGTAAGCCGCAGGGTTCTATAATTTTTTTCATGGCACCAATGCCTCCTTCAAAAGCTTCAGATTGGATTCCATGGCGTCCAGATAAGCATCTTTTTCATAGTCCCCCCGGACACAGGTATCCAGATACACCACCTTGGCTCCTGCCTCCCGTTTCATGTTTTCCGCCATTTCCTCTCCGTAACGCTTTTCTGCCAAAATAACTTTGGCATCCTCTTCTTTTATGGCACGGACAACCTCTGCCGCCTCTCCGGCACTTACCTGACGTTCCTCATCCAAATCCAGTATATAGGCAACTTCCAGACCCCATTCTTCCGTTATATACTCATATGCCTCATGGAACAGAACCACCTTTTGTCCTGCTGCCTGTTCCAAATCAGAGTACTCATCTATCAGATTCTGTACTTTCTCACAGTATGCATCCGCATTGGCAAGATAAGCATTAGCATGGCTCTCATCCTCCTCTGCCAACCCTTCCGCAATGGCAGATACCTGTATCTGATAATCCTCAGGATTCATCCACGCATGGGCGTTGTCCTCCAACATCTCTACGGATTCTCCTGCATTGATAATGGTCAGATTCGGATATCTGGCCGCAATCTCTGTCAGAAAGTTTTCGATTCCGCCGCCGTTTACCACAAATACATCTGCTTGGGACAGCAATACCATATCCGCCGGGGTAAGCTGATAATCGTGGAGACATCCCGTTTGTGGCTCGCTCAGATTTTCTAAAACCACATTATCCACACCATCCACTATGTTCATGGATGCAATATACATAGGATAAAAAGAAGTCACTACCCGAAAGGTATCCTCCTGCTCCCCTTTTTCTCTTTGATTGACATAAATTCCCGTCAAACTGAGGCTGACCACTGCAATTGCAATAAGCAGCCCTGCCACAAATCCGTATTTTCCTTTATTCATGCTCTTCACTTTCTATTAATTTGTCCATAATTTGCCAGATTTCTTCTCTGCCCTGTTTGGTTTCCGCAGAAAAAGGAATCAAAATACTTTCTTTTTTCAATCCCAAGCCTTCTCGCAGGATTTTTACCTGCTTTTGAACCTGGCTTCGCTTCAACTTGTCCAGTTTGGTTGCAATAATAATAGGCTCATATCCCTGATACAAAATCCACTCATACATGGTCTTATCATTTGCCGATGGTGCGTGACGGATATCAATTAATAGAAACACCGCTTTTAACTGTTTGGAGGTGTGGAGATAATTCTCTATCATCTGTCCCCATTTCTGTTTTTCCGTCTCTGAAACCTTGGCATAACCATATCCCGGCAAATCCACCAGATACATGGCATCATTGATATTATAAAAGTTAATGGTCTGTGTCTTTCCCGGCTGTGCAGAGGTTCTCGCAAGAGATTTCCGATTCATCAATCCATTAATCAGAGAAGATTTTCCCACATTGGATTTCCCGGCAAATGCAATCTCCGGCTTTGTGTTCTCCGGCAGCTTGCTGGTATATCCGCAGACCGTTTCTAAATTTACCTGTTTGATTACCATCTCGTTCTCCTATTTCGCAAAGGCGATTTCCCGTACTTCTTCCATAGACTCTACAAATACGATTTCCAGACCCTTTGTGATTTCTGTGGATATCTCATCCACATCCTTCTTGTTTTCCTTCGGCACACATACGGTTTTGATTCCTGCATTTTTCGCTGCCAGCAGCTTTTCTTTTAAGCCTCCGATAGGAAGGACTCTTCCCCGCAGGGTAATCTCTCCTGTCATAGCTACATCTGCCCGTACCTTTTTCTTGGTTATAGCAGAGAAAATGGCAGTTGCCATCGTGATACCTGCCGAAGGTCCGTCCTTTGGTACAGCTCCCTCCGGGATATGGATATGTATGTCATTCTCCTTGAAAAATTCCTTTGGGATGCCACACTCTTTACTGACGGAACGGATATAGCTGATTCCTGCCTGTGCAGATTCTTTCATCACATCTCCCAGATGTCCGGTAAGCTGAATCTCGCCCTTACCCGGCATTACATTTACTTCTATCTGCAAAGTATCTCCGCCTACGCTGGTCCATGCCAGTCCCCGGACAATTCCTATCTCATCATTTTCATTTGCCTTATCAAAGCTGTACCGCTCTTTGCCCAGATATTTTTCCAAATTGCTCTCGGTAATCTTTACCTTCTGCTTGTCGCCCTGATAAATTTCCCTTGCGGCTTTCCGGCAGATTTCTCCGATTTTCCGCTCCAGATTACGGACACCCGCTTCTCTGGTATAGCCTGCAATCATCTTTTCCAAAGCCGGATTACTGATGGTCAGTTCTCCTTCTTTTAAGCCATTTTTCTTCATCTGCTTTGCCAACAGATGCTCCTTGGCAATATGTGCTTTTTCATTGGCAGTATAACTGCTGACCTCAATCAGTTCCATTCGGTCTAACAGCGGTCTTGGAATATCTTGAGCTGAGTTTGCCGTGGCAATAAATAATACCTCCGACAAATCAATAGGTACTTCTACATAATGGTCACGGAACTTATTGTTCTGCTCGGAATCCAGTACCTCCAATAACGCTGAGGCAGTATCTCCTTTATAATCACTGCTGATTTTATCAATCTCATCCAACAGAATCAGAGGATTTTTGACTCCTGCACTCCGCAATGCACCTACCAGACGCCCCGGCATTGCTCCCACATATGTTTTGCGATGTCCGCGGATTTCCGCTTCATCCCGCACTCCGCCCAGACAAATCCGCACATATTTTTTATCCAACGCCCTTGCCACAGAACGGGCAATACTGGTCTTACCGGTTCCCGGAGGTCCCACCAGACAGATAATTGGGCTGTCTCCTTTGCTGGTAAGGTTACGGACTGCCAGAAATTCCAGCATACGCTCCTTTACTTTTTCCAATCCATAGTGGTCTGCTTCCAGAATTTCTTCCGCATTTTTCAAATCCTTATTATCCTTGGAGGATTTGTTCCACGGAAGCTCCAACATAGTCTCAATGTAACCTCTGGTTACAGCACTTTCTGAGGAACTGGAGGAAATATTCTTGAACCGCTCAATCTCTTTATGAATCTTTTCCTTAACCTCTTTATCCGCTTTCAGTTTCTGCAATGCTTTTTCATATTGCTCCGCATCGCTTTCCGTATTATCTTCTCCCAGTTCTTCACGGATGACTTTCAGTTGTTCTCTTAAAATATATTCCTTCTGATTTTTTTCAACCTTACTTTTTATCTTGGCTGCCAACTCGTTTTTGATGGTTACAATATCTGTTTCCCGCAGCAAAATCCCCATCAAAACCTCATAACGTTCTGTGATGGTAACTGCTTCCAAAATTTTCTGCTTTTCTTCATATTCCACAGGAATGCTGTTGGATATGGTATCCATCAGCTTGTCCAACTCACTGATTTCATTGACAGCACGAATCATTTCCGAACTGTTTTTGGAAGTAAGGGTGGCAAATTTTCCATAAGCTTCCTTCACACAACGTGCCATTGCCTCCTTGGCATTCTCCTCCAATTCTTCCATTCCGGTTTCGGAAAATCCCATAATTTCCACAAAAAAGTATTCTTCT
>USPJ01000013.1 GCA_900556645.1 uncultured Lachnospiraceae bacterium | reverse complement strand
ATCCATTGACAAGATTACCTTGACTTTTGATTCGGCAAGCGGAGGGCTTATCGGAACCATGGACATGAATTCCTATTATCTGACGGGAACAGGCAAGACCTATACGCCGCCAAATCTGGATGATGTATTGACGGGAACCACAAACCTGTTTAATGTGAACGGGCTCCCGGTGGAACAGTCTACGGAAGAATAGGGAAATGTGAGAAGAAATGAGAGGAGGGAAGCACATGAAGCAGGATAATCGTGGAGCCACATTGATTGAAATATTGGTTGCCATGGCAATATTAGCTATTTGTGCCCTTCCTCTTTTTAAATCTTTGATTTTATCAGCCCAGACCAATGTAAAAGCCAGAGAACATCTTTCAGCCACCACCGCAGCAGAATCTGTGATAGAGGAGATGAAGGCGGATGGTATGGAGAAGTTCCTGCAGGAGAATCAGGGCAACGAGGATATCACAGATGTAGAGAAAATCACAGAAGCCGGTGCGGTGACAGGTTATCGCTTTACCTACCCTGATTATGAAGTAGATGGTAAGGGATATGAGGTAAAGGTGGAAGTGAGACCTTACCGGAATACCGATGAGGGAGCAGAAGATTACAACTCCAAAGAGATTTCTGATTTATACCGCATGGACTTGCGTACAGACGGTATTTATGTTCAGGAAGAGAAAACCATGGCAAATGACTTTGTAAAATTGGTTTCGGAGGGAGTTTTTGAGGCAAGCCAGCGAGATACGGTATTATCAGGATTGGATATGGAGTGGAAGTATACCATTGGCAGCAGCAATGATGTACAGACCATAGACCAGAATGTGAAATACAGCTACAATGGAACGCTGGTGGGAGAGCATGAGTCGATTCTCTATGACGGTTCTCATGCGGATGGAAAATTAAAAAATCTGTATATTTGTTTTATTCCAAACAAGTCTAACACCATTACCATAGTAAACAAAGAGGACTATCCCCTTACGGTATATCTGATTAAGCAGGGAACCTCCAAGGCAAAGGTAAAAGTAAATATTATAGGAAATACACCGATTACCCAACTGGGGGAAAAGGAAGATGCTGATTTCAACAAGGGAGTTCGTATAAGAACCAATCTTACATCAGAGGATGAGGCGGAATATCACTATATAAGGGGAAGTTCAGATACAAAGCTGGCGGCAGGTCAGTTACAGGAAAATTTCGGATTAAAGGAATTGGACGGGGCAAAGGTACAGACCCGATTATATGATATTGATATTACAGTCAGCAGAAACGGAAAAGAGATTACCACATTAAGCGGAACAGCCAGCAGGTAGGGATTGGAATGAAATTAAAAGAAAACAATAAGGGTATGTCGTTGATAATGGTAATTACAGCAGTGGCACTGGTAACTCTGTTAGTAACGGTTATTTTGACACTTGTCATGTATAATTTCCAGATGAAGACAGCAAATACCCGGTCAAAAAATAATTTTTATAATGCAGAAAAGGTACTGGACGAGATTCGTCTGGGATTACAGAGTGATGTGTCGGATGCCATGTCTTGGGCGTATGTGGAAACTATGACCAACTATGCAGCAACCAATGAAGACCGGGCAAAACGAACAGAAGAATTTAACGATACTTATATTGAAATTTTAAGAGAGCGTCTGGAATCGGATGCTCAAAGTCAGTATTATGATATAGATTATCTGTTGGGATTCCTGGACAAAGAGGTAAGGGAGAATACAGCTTTAGAGGCAGTGGAGGGAAAAACTCCCGCACTGGTGGTCAGTGACCACGGCTTAACTTTGAAGAATCTCCATCTCAGCTATCAGGATTCCAAGGGATATTTGTCTCAGGTGACCACAGATATTCAGATTAAGTATCCTCAGATGGACTTTACCCAGAGTGAGTCCTATCCAAATGTTTTACAGTATGCGATTATCGCACAGGGTGGAATCGAAGTGCCAAGCCAAACCTCTAAGGTAACCATCGCAGGAAGTCTCTACGCAGGCGGCAGCGGAAACAGTCTGCTGATAGAAAATGGAAATGACGTGTTGGTTGAGCCAAAAAATGATGTGATTATTGCAGACACCCTAAAAGTGGGTTCGGGAGCCGAATTTGAGGGAGGAGAGAAGGTTTCTCTCTGGACGAAAGATTTGGAGGCAGCAGATGCTTCTAAACTGACACTCAAGGGAAGTACATATGTAAAAAATGATTTGACTTTGGAAGGCGGAACCGATGTAACCATCAGCGGAGATTACTATGGATTTGGAAATCCAAAGACGGCGGAGAAGGCAAAAAATGCAGATGCCAAAATTCAGAGTGATATACAGAAGGCTCCGGCAGATTTCAGCAGTGCCATTCTTGTGAATGCCCTTGGAGGCTCGGGAAAGGCAAAATTGAATCTAAAGGGAGTGAACAATCTGGTTCTGGCAGGAAATGCCTATGTGGGAGACAGCAAGGTAATGATGGGCGAATCCCTGACCGTAAAGAGTAATCAGATTGCATATCTGGTGCCGGAAAGCTGTATGGGAACCTCCAATCCTATGACGCCTAAGATGCGGAATGACCTTATGACAGCAGCGGGAGTAGATACCTCAGACTCGGGAGCTGTGGCAGATTGGGATATTGTATACAAAAATCAGCTTTTGACGAAGGTAAAGACGGCAGTTTCTTCAGATGTAGTCAGTGTGGATATGATGTCCAACGGAAAACAGTACTATTATTATATTCGGTTTGACAATGCCAAGGCTGCCAGTAATTATTTCAGCAATTATTTCTCCGGTTCGGGAGGAAACAAATTAAAGGATTATCTGGCGTTGTATGTGGATAAGCAGGAGCTTACCATTAACAGGAGTTCTATTTCCAAGAAGACCTTAAACGGAAATATCTTGGTCTATGATGAGAACGGAATCTCTTCTATCGGTGATACTATCACAGCAGGAAGTGATTTGTCGGATGATGAGGAATATCAAAAGAAGGAGATTAGCTGGCAGGAGATGTTCGCCTCCTATAATACCAATCTGACTATCAGCTATGACGATTTATCTTCGGCACAGAAGCATCGTACTGTGTATAAAAATTTGGTAAAGGACACCAATCTTTTTAAAGACGCAGGAAACAGCGGATGTTTTTTGTTTACGCAGGAGAAGGAAGAGGGAACTGAGACTTACGGAGCATACATTACCAATAATACCTCTGATACTTTAGTGGTGGACGAGGACTTTATCAGCAGAGCACCTTCCGGTGCCAAGATTCGCATGATTATCGCAGCAGGAGATGTAAAGCTGACTACGGATTTTACGGGAACGATTATTGCGGGCGGAAAAGTGACCATAGCTTCATCTACGGCAACGCTGAATTGCTCCAGTAAGCCGTTGGAGGTGGCAAATCTCATTGCAGGAGGAACCTTTCACAGCACCGATGAGGAGAAAGCGAAGCTGAAACTGGAAACCTATCTGACCGACGCAGAACGTTATATCGGAAGAGTATCAGAAATGGTAAAAGGTACAGATAATCGGATAAGACCGGAAAATCTGGTGGTTTATACCAACTGGTCGAAAGAATAAGGGAGCAAATATGAAGAATAACAGAGGATTTTCCCTGATAGAATTGATTGTAGTGATTGCAATTATGACAATTCTTGCGGGAATGATAATTGGATACACCGGAGCGGTGGGTTCCAGAAGAGTCAACAAATGTACATCCCTTATGGATGGAGCAATGAAAAAAGCCAGAGTGGATACCATGACGAAAAGCGATACCTGCGGGGTACGTTTTTATCAGGAGAACGGCATTTATTATGCAGACATTGTGGGAGAGGAAGTTAAGGATGGAGCCGTCGGATATAAGACCAGAGAAAAGGTGAACTTGGGACAGGCAGGAGATATTACAATTACTTTGTGCAATGCATCGGGAACCGATAAAGAAGTGCTTGCAGACAATGATGAAAATTCATATATTCTGATAAAATATGCACGGGGAACAGGAGCAGTTACCGCTATCCGAACAGGACGGGACAGCTTTGACAGAACAGACAGAACTCAGATTTTTATTGACAGAGGAGAGAAGACCAAGTGTATCGAAATCGTTCCGGAGACAGGAAAACATACCGTAATATAGGAAATCAGGGAGCTTCTCTGATAGAATTATTGGTGGTCATTGCCATTATTGCCATTGTAGGCGGATTGATTGCAGGATTTATCATGACAAGTACCAAAGCCTATAAATCTGTGGATAAAGAGGTAAATCTGCAATATGAGGCACAACTGGCAGTCAATCAGATTCGGGATTATATCATTGATGCCAATGCCAATATCAGCCAAAGCGAGGATACATATAGTATTTACAACCGGACAGAGGAAGGATATACCAGAGAAACCCTGTCATGGGATGCATCCAAGCAGGCTATTTTCTATGAAAAGTGGAAAAAAGACAAAACGGACAGTCAGGAGGTTGTCCAGACAGAAGCGGTAAAGCTGGCAGATTATGTAGATGACTTTTCCATGGATTTGAGCAAGGCAGAGGAGGAACGGAAGGTTGAGATAGCTCTGAGTATGAGCTATCAGGGAAAGGAATACAGTACCAGCAGTATTATAAATCTGCGAAATGCGATTTTGGTAAACGATACCAAGAAAGAATATGATACACCGGTGGAAGAGGAAGTTTCTACTGTAACGGAAGTAAGGGTAACTACTTCTAAATATACGATATTGCCGGGAAATGAACAGCCTTTTATTGCAGAAGTAGAGGGAAATTATTATCCGTCCAAGGCTGTGGTATGGTCCGTAGAGGTGTTGGATGGCAGCGGTCCAGTCATCGGTACGAAACTGGAGGCAACGGCAGATAATGTGGCAATTTTGACGGTGGCATTGGGAGAAACTGCCAACAAACTGAGAATTACAGCCACTTCGGTGCAGAATCCAAATGTGTCGGGATATGTGGATATTGAGATTCATCACAATGCCCTGACCATTACACCGGAAGAGGTATGGCTGGGGGTAACCAGTAATCATCGGGACCCGGACGGAAATTCTACGATTACTTCAACTTTTACAGCAAAATTGGCATCGGGAACCTTAGATGGAAATGCTGTATATTGGTATTCTCCGGAAGAGTCCGGCATTACAGGGAACGGTAGCAAAAAGACTGTCAGAATCGGAGCAAGTGATACCGGGAAACTGTTTCATATTTTAGCACAGACCACGGATCCGGATACAGGTACGATAATTGTTTCCAATGAAGCGGTGGTACATGCCGTAGCCATAAATGCTGTGGACCAAAACGATAACCAAGTGATAAAGCTGGCAGAGGGCGAGAAGGCAACGCTGGTGATTATGGGAATGGAAACGGTTCGCGAAGGAAAGCTGAAGATTGCAAAAAACATATCTGAGATAAAGAATGGCAGCAGTGATGAATTCTATCTCTATGATACCAGAAATATTCTCAAGTTCACAAATGTGAGAAAGAATTATGACGGAACATGGGAATGTGATGTTTCTTTTGTATCAGACAGTAATTTCTGGGAATGGTTGTGGAATCCGATATTTATGAATGGCCGTTCCACCAGTATCGGTGTTTATCAAGGTGGAAGAACCAATGTCATAACAGACGACAATGGAAATAAGTTTGATTATGGTTTTACAATTTATAAAATGAGCATTGAATATTCATGGTGGTAAATATGACAGGGAAACTGGGAAAAACAAAAAAGAAAACAATCAAAATAGTGAGTATTGTCCTTGCGGCAGCATTGCTGGTGGGAGGAATCGGCGGCTATTGTCTTTTTTCTGTCAAGGCACAGGGAATATTGACCGGATTAGAGAGTAAAGTATCCCAAAAGGTTGCGGGAAACGAAGCCTTTCGGATTTTGGAAGTTGTGCCGGATGGCAGCAGAGGCGAGATTGGAAATCTGGTAAAAGGTCAGGAGGCAGATTTCCTTCAGGACAGGATGGATGATTATCTTTTCAAAAATCCGGGACTGACCAATTCAAAGGCAGTGCGGGAAAATTATATAAACAATGAATTAAGAGGAAAGTTGGCTGCCTACTGTGGCGATAATCAGGTAATGCATATTATTATTATGAAACTTATTTTCTCAAAGCGTGGGAGAATACAGCAGATTATCAAGTAATGACATTTTCACCGGAGCATTATGAGACGGTAACCTTAAAAGGAAGCTATGAACTTGTCAGTGGTCAGGATGGAAATTATATGCCGAATTTCTCTAAGGTGCAGGCCAGTGACACCGGAAGCTACAAAGTAACTTTCTCCACAGAGGAGCGGATGGATACCACAGAGGAACTCTATCATCAGACCTATGTAATAAAAATAGAGGGAGGACAAACCGTATATGAGGCGAAGACACCTTCAGGAGGGGAAACAGCCTATTATATCCGGGAATGTATCTATGTAGGAACCGGAAGTGCGGAAGGAAAATATGATCCGGTTCTGGATACCTTAAAACCTTACCGTTATGTGGCAGAAGGCGGAGTTTATCAGTTTGTGCCGGATGACAGTCAATCGGAACAGACGGTGGAGATAGGAAAAGTTTTTTATCAGGGCGGAATGACTAACAATGACTGGTTTCGTACGAAGATATTGGCAAGTGCCAACAGCAGTAGGTTACAGTTTGAAGTTACCACCATAACAGAGAGTGAGTTGGCTTCCTATGATTTATCTAATGTGGATATGCTGTATCTTTGTAGTGATACCACCGGTGGCGGACTCAATTATACCAATCCTCAGAATGTCTGGAATCGGGTAAAATCACTGGTGGATGCCAAGGTGCCATGTGTGTTGGATGCTCAGACCGGAATACAGCAGTATTGTGGAGATTATGCCACAGGCTACAGTAATCAGAATGATTTTGTTCAGGGAAGCCTGTACATTATGCAGACAAAGGCAAATGAATTGGAAGGAAGAAAAACTATCTATCATAATCTGTTGACGAAGCTTGGAAATACCGATGGCGTGGGAGAGGTTTCTTCTTTCATCAAAAGTGAGAATACCATGAGAAGTGGTGAGGACCGTCTGTCCGAGGATATTACCAGATTGTTTTTGTTACAATATATTATTGATTACAGTCAGCAGAGAAATGTGGGAATCAAGGAAAGTTTTCAGGTTCTGGAGATTCAGCCCACCAAATCGGCTGCGGCAGATACTCAGGGATTTCAGTTGACCAAAGAAAAAGTGGCTGAATGGGCAGGAATACCGGAAGACCAACAGGATATAATTACCATTACAACCATGTCCGCAGCAGAGTTTGTTGGAAAAACAGAAGACTTAAATAAGAATTATGATTTGATTTATATCGGAGCATGTATTGATGATTTCAATACCACAGGTTCCGGCAGATCAAAATCCACAGTATATAATGATACCCGGATGAATGGCTTGATTTAT
This sequence comes from uncultured Lachnospiraceae bacterium, assembly GCA_900556645.1. Next base: position 4,535 of record USPJ01000013.1, on the reverse strand, counting down.
AGCCATACGGGGGATTATGTGGTGGGAAAAAGGGACATTATCGGAATTCTGGATGTGGATTATGCCGCAGCCTACGAACATCAGAACTATACACCGAAACCTTATGCAAAATTGAAAAATTCTTATATTTACAACAATGGAGGAAGTGCTTTAACCGGATATTATAACTATGGAAAATACAGAACGGATTATACGGGCGGTGTATTGACCCAACGGTTAGAGAATGTCAGCTTGTGGATGTACTATAATTTGGGAGAGAGAATCGGCAGCGGCAAATCTGTGGTAGCAGATTTGATGGTTTATCGGTATAGCGGAAATGATATTACCAAGACAAAAACCGCGGATTTAATGGAGTATGTACAGGCAAATTATCCGGTGGTGGTATCCGATGCATTGTATCAGACCGATGGCAGCGGAAATAAAACCGTAAATACTGCGGCAGTGGACAATACCTCATATCTCTATGAGTTCTTAGAACAGGTAAAGGGAAATGAGAATATATTCAGTGTCCAGCAGGCAGAGAGAACCGGCAGTGCTATCAGAACCTATCTGAATTTACCGAAGCCGGAGATACAGTATTTTGATGTAGATAATCCGACGGACAGCGTAAAATATGAAGGAATTTCCACAGAAGCCGGAAACAGCTTTGAGGATGTATCCAAAATGAAAATTGATACCAGAGGAGGAAGTCAGACCGGAGTCTATACAGCCAGGGTAGGATTTACCTTGAACAGTTTGGTGGATTCTTCGGAGAGTACGACTTATACACCGGATTTTTACATTGATTTGAATGCTGATGGAAAATTTTTGGAGTCAGGGAATGGTGACAGCAGTGAGAAATTGGATTGTCTGATTTATAATTATGACACCGGAGAAGAGGCACCGAAGGATTCAATGGGAAATTATCAGTTGTCCAGTCAGGTGCGGTATGTATTGGAAAGAGAGATTCCGTCCTCCTATCTGGGAGTGCTGACGTGGAAATTGGAAATGAAGCAGTCTGCCAATCCATATGTGAGAACATCGGATATCCAGTATACCAAGGTGGATGGTATCGGAAAGACAGAGACTGTCCGGGTATTACAAATCTACAGTCAGAACAGTAGTTCCAATAACACCATCATCAACCTGCAAAATGAGACAAGGATAAAAGAGTATCTGCGGGATGTGGAGAGTAAAACCGGATTAAAATTTGAAATCACTACGATTGGTGGTTATGATTTCAGCCGACAATATGCCACCAGTGCAGAGAACTTTTATAAAAAATATTTGGAAGATTATGATATGCTGATTATTGGTTTTGCAGATAAGTATTATGATTTGGAAAATACCTATAACGGAATCGATGCCATTAAGCTCTTTATCAATTCGGGAAAAAGTGTGCTGTTTTCGCATGATACAACTTCTTACATCAATGTACCGGAGAGTAAGACCTACGAAGATATCCACTTAGCAGGATTTAGTGATGATTTAACAGCGATTCATGAGTGGGGTTATGATATGAACCAGACATTCCGGGATATTCTGGGAATGGATCGTTATGGAGTTGCTTCCAGTACCAATGATGTCTTATCGGCACAGCAGGATTTGTTGAGACAGGGACAGCATTTGACCGTTGATAAGGACCATGCAGATGCAGAGGGAAACCGGGCGGCTGCGGTAAACAAGTGTAAAAACACAAAAGACAGCAATAAAATGGTGTATTTTACCACCAGAGGTATGACGGAGGGAAGTTTAAGCAGTAACCGTGACATTGCCTATGCTGCTAATACCTATGATGCATCTACCGGAACGGCACAGGCATATGGACAGACCCAGGGATATACCAATGGCATCTTAAATCAACAATTAGTAACAGATACGAAATATCTGGATGCCTTTGGAAATAAACAACAGAAGACCAATCTAAAGAGCAGCCTGTCAGTTACCGGAAGTAATGCGTCAGGAATTGCCAAGACAGAGGTAACGTCTGTCAATGAGGGATTGATTACCCATTTTCCATATGAGATAGGCAGTCAGTTTACTTCGGCTACGACCCATTATCAGTATTATCAGTTGAATCTGGATCAGGATGATGATGGAGACGGAGAGGGCGATATGGTGGTGTGGTACTGTATGTCCGGTTCCTCCGATGCCAATGCAAACAAGGTTTATGGAAGCCTTCCAAATGATGCCCGTAACAATTATTATATTTATAACATAGGAAATGTAACCTATACCGGAATGGGACACACCAGCTTGAATCATTCAGGAAAAGACCTTGAGACAAAATTGTTTATCAATACCATGGTGGCAGCCTATAAGGCAGGAGTGGAGCCTCCGACGATAAAAATTTTAGAATCGGCAGAAAAGACTTCCGGTGAGAAAAAATATGAGTATATTACCTATGATAATGCAGTCAATGGTGCTTTGACGGGGGATGTTTCTTTCTACTTTACCATAACAGACCCGAACCTGACTTCCGCACAAAAGAATCTTACGGTGGACTTTTCTTATAATCAGGGCAGTGCAGATGTGGCAATTGACCCGGCACAGGTGGAGGTTAAGGATGTTACCACCAATACACCGGTTTCCGGTAGTTATACAGAGGGGCATGTTTATTATGCAACCATCCGTGGTATGGAAAGTCTGATACAGCAGGAGGATCTTCAGATAAAATCTACGGTGCATTGTTCCTTCAATTATTACGGAAAGGTGGAAGAACATACTGCAACGGCGGGACTTACGGTTGTGAAATCTGAGTTATTTAGCCTGAATTAGCAATGACAAATAATTAACAATTATTAAATCTTTCTAAAAAATAAATAGCTTTGTTGACACACTATTTTCCAGGATGTAACATATTCCTTGATAATAAACGAAAAAGCGATGCAGGAGGAACTGATACAATATGAGAATGCGTGAGAGAATGCAGGGCTTTATGGCGGGGAGATATGGGACAGACCAGTTGTCAAAGTTGATTCTTTGGATTTCTCTGGCATGTCTGGCGGTGTCCATGTTTACAAGACTGAACGTATTTTATATTCTGGGTCTTGTTCTTCTGATATATACTTATTACCGTATGTTTTCCAGAAATGTGGCGAAACGGTATGCGGAGAACCAGAAATATCTGAACTGGCGTTACGGTTTTGCCGTAAGAAGAAACAAAAGGAAAGTACACTGGGAACAGAGAAAGATTTACCGTTTTTATAAATGTCCGCAATGCAGACAGAAGGTAAGAGTTCCAAAGGGAAAAGGCAAAGTGGCAATTACCTGTCCAAAATGCCGGATGGAATTCGTCAGAAAGAGCTGATACGAAGGAGAAAGGTATGTTTGGATATATCAATATTAACAGAGGGCAGTTATCGGAAGAAGATAAGAAGGCATATCAGGCATATTACTGTGGATTGTGTCGGAATCTGAAAAGTAACTGTGGGATGAAGGGGCAGGCACTACTTACCTATGACATGACTTTTTTGATTGTGTTGTTGACCGGTTTGTATGAACTGGAAAATCAGAAAAAAAGATTTACCTGTGCCATCCATCCAACGAAGCGTCAATTGGCATATATCAATGAGGCTACTGATTATGCAGCAGACATGAATGTGATATTGGCATATGAGAATTTTGGGGATGATTGGCGGGATCGTCATTCTGTTCCCAAATTAGCATATATGAAGATACTGGATAAGGATTATCAGAGAATCTATTTGAAATATCCCAGACAGGTAGAGGCAATTCAGCATTACATTGAAAAACTGGAAGAGGCTGAAGAAGCAAAGGAATATAATATTGATGCAGTAGCAGGTCTTACCGGCGAGATGCTGGGGGAGATATTTGCATGGAAGGATGATGAGTGGAGCGAGGAACTCCGGTGTTTCGGATATTATTTGGGAAAATTCATCTATTTGATGGATGCCTATGAGGATTTGGAGAAAGATACCAAAAATCATAGCTTCAATGTGCTTCGTCCAATGTACAAAAGTGACCCGGAGAATTTTGATTCTTTCTGCAAGTTGATGTTAACCAGTATGTTATCCGAATGTGCAAAATCCTTTGAGAGATTACCGATTCTCATGCATGGGGAGATTATAAGGAATATTCTTTATTCAGGAGTGTGGAGCAAATACGAATATCTTCAGTTGAAGAAAAAGAAGAAAAAGAAACAGACTACTTCATTAAGGAGACGTTAGAATGATGAATCCCTATAGTGTGCTGGGAGTCTCGCCCAGTGCCACAGAAGAGGAAATAAAAAAAGCATACCGTGCACTTAGCAGAAAATACCACCCGGATGCCAACATTAACAATCCCAACAAGGAGCAGGCAGAAGAGAAGTTCAAAGAGGTGCAGCAGGCATATGAACAGATTATGAAAGAACGCCAGCAGGGAACCGGACAGCAATATGGCGGTTACCAAAATGGAAGTTATGGACAGAACAGTAATCCTTTTGAAAATGGTGATTTCTGGTATGAGAATATGAGAGGAAACTATGAGAGTCCATATCAGGGAACCGGAAACTGGTGTATGAGTATGTTGCTTTTAAATATGCTTTGTAACTG
>USPJ01000012.1 GCA_900556645.1 uncultured Lachnospiraceae bacterium | reverse complement strand
CACGCGGCTTGTGGAAATCTACCGCATCGACATCGAACCGGGCGGAACGTATGTGAGCGGCGGCCACGGAGAGAAAACAAGAGAGTACCTGGTGGTGACAGACGGCGTGATGACCGTGGAGTGCAATGGAAAAGAGCATGAGATCCACCTGAAGCAGGCATTCCGTTTCGAGACAGACCAGACCCACATCTACCGCAACAGAGGGACGGAGAAGACGAGCTGCATGTGTTTCTTTCTCGACTATCACTAAAAGCCGCAGAATAACAGGCTTTCTTTTTTTGAATGAGCTGTTCAATATAATGGACAGAAATCCGCTGGAACATCAGAATAAAAAACAACGGATATGAAAAAAATACGGCAGAAGACGAAAAAACATCAAAAAAGAATAGAAAAAGCGGGTGTTAAAGAAAAAACAAAAATAAAAAACTTTTTAAAAAAAGTAATTGACAAATATAGGGAGTGGTGCTATTGTATGGTTGTATAAAATAATAAACGAAAAACAAAGCAAAGACGCTTACCAATGAGTAGTCTTTGCTTTTTTGTTTTTTATTTAAAAAATCTTTTCAACGCTATGGGAGGATAACACTATGAGATTAAAAGACACAGGATTAACGGTTCAGGACATCAAAGACAAAGTAAACAAGTACATGATCGAGACCTACGAGCGTTTCGATTTCCTTGCAGAAACTGCAGAGGGGATGTACATGTACGACGAAAACGGAACGCCGTATCTTGACTTTTACGCAGGCATCGCCGTAAACAACGCCGGAAACAGAAACCCGAAAGTTGTTGCTGCAGCAAAAGAGCAGCTCGACGATATCATGCATACCTTCAACTATCCATACACCATCCCGCAGGCACTGCTTGCTGAGAAAGTCTGCGAGACCATCGGCATGGACAAGATTTTCTATCAGAACTCCGGTACAGAGGCTAACGAGGCAATGATCAAAATGGCCCGTAAATATGGTATTGAAAAGTATGGTCCAAACCGTTATCATATCGTAACTGCAAAGATGGGATTCCATGGAAGAACCTTTGGTGCCATGTCTGCAACAGGTCAGCCGGGTAATGGATGCCAGGTTGGATTCGGACCTATGACTTATGGTTTCTCCTATGCACCGTACAATGACCTTCAGGCTTTCAAGGATGCATGTACAGAGAACACAATTGCCATTATGGTTGAGCCTGTACAGGGCGAGGGTGGCGTACATCCTGCAACAATGGAATTCATGCAGGGACTTCGTAAATTCTGTGATGAGAACGATATGCTTCTTCTGATCGATGAAGTACAGACAGGATGGTGCAGAACAGGTGCTGTTATGTCCTATATGAATTATGGTATCAAACCGGATATCGTATCTATGGCAAAGGCTTTGGGCGGTGGAATGCCAATCGGTGCCATCTGTGCAACAGCAGAGGTTGCAAAAGCTTTCACAGCAGGTTCCCATGGAACTACATTCGGTGGACATCCGGTAAGTTGTGCAGCTGCACTGGCTGAGGTGAATGAGCTTCTGGACAGAGATCTGGCTGGAAATGCAAAGAAGGTTGGCGATTACTTTGCAGCTAAGCTTGAGAAGCTTCCTCATGTAAAAGAAGTAAGACATCAGGGACTTCTGGTAGGTGTGGAATTTGATGATACCATTGGCGGGGTAGATGTGAAACATGGCTGTCTGGATCGAAAGCTTCTGATCACTGCGATCGGAGCACACATTATCCGTATGATTCCACCGCTTATTGTTACAGAAGAAGAGTGCGACAAAGCTGTAGCAATCATCGAAGATACAATTAAATCTCTGGAAAAATAAAAATCCGGCAACGGAGTGATACAATAAGGACAAGGGCGTCACGAATTATATTCGTGCGCCCTTTTATGATATGATATCAGGGTCAAAAAATCAAAAAGTCGTTCGTGCCTGCACGATAAGGTTTTTGTGGAAGATCATGTGGAGCAGCTTGCGAAGATAAAAGAAAAAATCCGGCTCCACCGTATGGAAACTATGCGGCTGCATCGGGTGCTTTCAGGCAAGGATTAAGGTTCGAGAATCAACACGCATACTTCAAAATTCAAAAAATATCTATGGACTGCGGCCATGAAAAGATGCTATACTAACCGTGGTTTGCCTATGCTAACCCCAGGAGGAAATACAAATGAGCGAACAGCAATTTACAGACTTTTTTGACCCGGAAATTCAAAAAATTGTCAGCGAAGATGGCTGCTCCATTTACAGAATGAAAAATGTAACTGGAGAGGGTGTTATCACTCGCTATGAAATTCTTCCGGGTATTGAATTATTCTATAATGATTTTCACATGAGCGATGGACAGAATCAAAACAAGCTTCCGCACTCTGATGTACTTGAAATCAATCATTGCCGGGAGGGACGTTTTGAATGCGAATTTGCTAATGGAGATTATCAGTATGTCGGTGCTGGCGATCTTGCAATTAACCGCCTGACAAACGAAACTACATCAACTTACTTTCCGTTGTCGCATTATCACGGCATTTCTATTACCATTGATCTGCCTACGGCAGATCAAACTATGAAGCGGATAGAAAGTGTGATTGGAGGTCTGAATATAGATGTCTTTTCGATTGCAGATAAGTTTTGCAAGAATGATACCTGCATTGTATTAAGAACTCAAAGCGAAATTGAACATATTTTTTCGGAACTTTATCGGGTGGAGCCTCGGATGATCGCTTACTATTTAAAAGTGAAAGTGTTGGAATTGCTGATGTTTCTGAATCAGGTTTCGCTTCAGGATTACCAGGAAGAACGAAGATATTTTGCAAGAAATCAAGTACAAACAATAAAGAAAATGCAGGAATATATGACGGCTGATCTTCGCAACCATTATACTTTGCAGGAGTTATCAGAAAAATTTGAAATTCCTCTTACCTCAATGAAGGTTTGCTTCAAGGGCGTTTATGGGTGTTCTATTTATGCTTATATGAAATCCTATCGTATGCAGGCTGCCACGATCTTGCTTCGGGATACTTCTGACAGCATAACAGAAATTGCGGCTAAAATGGGATACGATAATCCAAGTAAATTTTCCGAAGTATTCAAAAAGGAATTTGGAGAACTGCCTTCCGAGTTCCGAAAAAAGTTGTCCAAATAGAGGATGTTTGGTCTTTTTAGAGTGGCGGCAAAATACCAGATACAATATACTATCATCTGTACTAGCAGATGATTTAAGAGCGTCGTGCAGACGCTCTTTTTTTTGAATAGGGGTTAGATTATTCTAACTCGCGAAGGAGTCGGTATTATGAAACGGGATATGAGAAAATATATCCTACGGAAACTGGTTGAGCTGATATTTACTTTATTGTTTGTAACTCTACTGTCTTTCTTGCTGATGAGACTGTCATCCGTTGATCCAGCCACAGCTTATGCAAAGAGGATGATCGGAAACCCCACAGCGGAACAGATTGAAAAGATTCGGATTCAGTTGGGGTTTGATAAACCATTGCTTGTCCAGTATGGCCGTTGGGTATGGGACTTACTGCATTTTGATTTAGGCGTTTCTTTGGCAAATGGACATGATGTTTGGACGGATATTGCCACAGCTTTTCCGAAAACGCTTGGAATTGTAGCTCTGGCATCTATCTTTCAGGTTGTTTTCATTGTAATCGTTAGTTGTATTGCCTTTTTACTTCCCTGGAAACTTCCGAAAAAGGCAGTCAGGCTTTTGTGCATTTTGGGTGTGTCCATACCCTCTTTCTATTTGGCAACCGTTTATCTGGATTATTTTGCTGTTCAAAAGTCCTTAATTTCTGTGGCAGGAAATACAACCCTACTCAGCTACATATCTCCGGCAATCTGCATTGGCGTATTCGGGGCTTCTTTCTATACGCCGCTTCTGATGGATGCTCTGGAGCATGAAAGCAACGAGGATTACGCATTTTATGCCCGTTGCCGTGGGCTTTCGGAAAAAAGGCTTTTGCTGTGCCATTTTTTTCCGCGGGCAGCGATGGGTTTAGTTCCAAACTTTTTACAAAGCATTGGTTTGGCACTGGCTAACGCAACGGTGATTGAATCCATTTTTTCAATTCCGGGATTTGGTTATCTGATTGTAAACCATGTGCTTGATCGCGATACTCCCATGATACACGCCGAGGTGTTTTTTCTGGCGCTGGCGATTGCTCTTTGCAACATTGCCGCTGACTTGGTGCAGTGGGCAATCGGGCGTAAAAAGGGGGTGGCGTAAATGAAAACGAAGCGTTTTCGGAAATGGTGTGCGATTTTCATTCCAACCCTTGTGATTATTTTCTTTTTTGCCGGATTTTTATTTGCACCCAACGATCCAATGAAATCAAACTTGTTGGAGAGATATGCTGATCCCAGCGCAGAATATCCGTTTGGTACGGATGCTTTAGGGCGCTGCATTCTGTCACGGATTCTTTATGGTGGCTGGACAACGCTGGGGATTGTATTAGGAGGCTCTCTTATTGTTTTTCTGCTTGGCACTGTTATCGGAATGGTGACAAGCCGGGCCGTTATGAAAGAAAATGCACTTATTGATGGCCTGATTAACGCTGTTACAGCCATCCCCCCGATTGCGTATTTAATTGTGTTTATTGGAGCCTGGGGCAGCGGAGCGAAAACTACTCTTGTCGCGCTCACTGTGTCTTACATTTTGAGATACATAAAACTGGTTCGTACCCGTACCGACATGGAAATGGGAAAAGCCTATGTCATGTGTGCAATCGCTTCCGGCGCTTCAAAGCTCAGAATCATGCTGATTCATATTTTCCCGAATTTGATTGCCGAAATGATTCGCTTTCTGTGCCTTTCCTGTGCGGATATGATTCTGGCTATTACCGGATTTTCCTTTATTGGATTAGGGCTTGGTGATAATGTAGTAGATTGGGGAAGTATGATTTTAGACGCAAGGGGTGCTTTGGTTCTTCACCCGACCATGATTCTCTATCCAATAGGGGCGGTAATTTTATCGACACTCTGCTTTAACGTCATTGGCAGGCAGTTGACAACGAAGGAGGCAGAGTGATGTTAAAAATTGAACAGTTAGATGTCAAGGAACGGTCAGGCCGCTACCTTCTGAAAGACATATCTATGGAAATTCCTGCAGGCCGTGTGATTGGACTTACAGGTAAAAGCGGCTCTGGAAAAACAACTTTGCTGCGGAGCATTTTGGGAATGCTTCACACAAGCTGTCATATTGATGCCGGGAAAATTTTGTTGGACGATATAGATTTATCACATCTTTCCCGCAAGTCACATCGTGAGCTTTGTGGGAAGAAGCTTGGATTTATCCCCCAGAACCCTATGACGGCTTTTGACAGCCGATTAAAAATCGGTTATCAGATGCGGGAAACCTTTGTCAATCGTTTGCATTTGAATACAAGTGAAGCAACTGACCTGGCGAAAGAGAAACTGGTTTCCGTAAATCTAAAAGACACGGATCGGATTTTGGGTGCGTATCCGTCTGAACTATCAGGCGGAATGCTACAACGAGTAGCTGCGGCAATCTTATTGGGAATGTCGCCGGATTATGTTTTAGCCGATGAACCAACCGCTGCATTGGATGAAGAAAACAGGGATTTGTTGCTTCTCATCATGCAGGAGCAAATGAAGGACAAAGGCATATTATTTGTATCCCATGATGTGGCCGCACTTAAAAACTTATGTCAGAACGTTTATGTTCTGGGAGCTGGAAAAATTATTGAGCATGGAACGATGGATAAACTCTTGTCAAGTCCGCAGACAGACTGGATGAAACAATTTTCCGCGTTGAGCCATAGGGAAAGTCGGGGTGAATGGAAATGGGAGAAATTGTAATCCAGAATGTAAATCAGGTATATCATAATGTGAACCAGGGAGATTTTAATGCGCTTTCGGACATCAACCTCCACCTTTGTAAAGGTGAAAGTCTTGCTATTGAGGGAGAAAGCGGATCGGGAAAAAGCACGCTGGCAAGACTTCTGATCGGCATTGAGAAACCAACTTCTGGCAAAATATTACTGGATGGTGAAGATATAACCTGTTGGAATTATCAAACATGGAAACAGCACCGTAAAAAAATACAGGCTGTTTTTCAGGATTCTTCCGGCACTTTAAATCCTGCCAGGTCTGCATACGCAAATGTAGAAGAAGCACTGGTGAACTTAACTGATAAGAAAAGAGCCGAAAGAAAAAAACATATTTTAGATTTGATGGATGCCGTACACATGGATTATGGGCTTTTGGAAACGCCTGTCCGTCAGCTTTCGGGCGGCGAACAGAGGCGGCTCTCTTTGCTTCGGGCGATTGCCGTGGAACCAGATTACTTAATCATGGATGAAGTGACCAGCGGGCTTGACCTGATTTCGGCGGATGCCGTACTTACTTTAGTAGAGAACTTTGTGAAGCTATCCGGCAGCTCCTGCATTTTCATTACGCATAGCAGAAAGGACGCAATGCGTATTGCAAATCGGATTATCATCATGCGGGAGGGACGGATCGCCGAGCAAGGTTATCTAATAGATCAATTATCAAACCAGAAAGGACAAGGATAACATGAAACAGATTTACAAGAAACTTCTCGCCGCTGCATTGGGCGTGAGTATGCTTCTGTCCATGGTTGGCTGCGGTCAGAGCGATACCTCCGAGCAGACGCAGACCGACAGCGAGCAGACGCAAGCGGCTAATGAAAACGAAGCGAAGGTGCTGACAATCGTCACAGCAAAGGAACTGGACAACCTTACGACACTGACCATGAACAAGGAGAATAATATCGCCTGCGGTCTGGTCTATGAGACTTTAGTCGCCTATGAGGACGGGGAAATTGTTCCCGAACTGGCCGAGGAATGGGGATGGGATGACACAAATACTGTCCTTACCTTTAAACTCCGTCAGGATGTTTCTTTTACAGATGGAGCCGCTTTTAATGCGGAGAGCGTAAAGGCAATTCTGGATTTTGACCGCTCCAACCCCAATTTTAGCGGTATTAAAGGCATTTACAACATTGAAAGCGTAGAGGTTGTTGACGAATACACGGTGGCCGTTCATTATGCTGCCCCTTGCTTCTCTTATATCAATGACTTCTGCTTCCAGAATGTTGCCGGCATGATGTCCCCGAATGTGTTTGAAGCTGAAAACTTCCAGACATTCACAGATGTTGTCGGCACCGGTCCGTACATCCGCGAAGAAATGATTTCCGGCGACTGCACCCGTTTTGTCAGAAATGAAAACTATTGGGGTGAAGCTCCTTACTATGACGAAGTTGTCATAAAGTATATCCCGGAGGCATCTTCCAGACTTCAAGCATTACAGACCGGTGAGGTTGACCTGATTTATGGTGCTGACCTTCTCAGCTATGACGACTACAATCAGGCTCTTTCTCTGGATGGGATCGAGGGCGCAATCAATGATGGAAATACCCTGACCCGGAACCTGGTTCTGAATGCGTCCAGCGAAATTTTGAGCGATCTTAAGGTTCGCCAGGCGATTGCATACGCTGTCAATAAGGAAGAAATCACCAAGGGCCTGACCTATGGATACGAAACTCCGGCCACCAGCCTGTTTGCACCCGGAGCGCCCTACACAGACATTACTTATAACAGCACATGGAGCTATGATCTGGATAAAGCAAATGCACTTCTGGATGAAGCTGGATGGGTGATGAATGAAAGCACTGGTATCCGTGAAAAAGATGGACAGCAGCTTTCCCTGAATTACACCTATTGGACTGATCTTTCTCTTGCACAGGACATGGCTCTTGCAATTAAGACCCAGCTTGCAGAGGTTGGTATTGACGTAACCACTACCGGCCAGGATCAGATGACCTGGTGGACCGAAGGCGTTGCAGGAAATTATGACATTACAACATGGAATACAGAAGGGTCTTATACTGAACCGCACAAGTTCCTGCAGGAATCCCTCGGTGCTGATCCTCATGCTATTTCCTTGCAGGCACTTGAGGATTTCCAGAGCTATTCGGATGCGGTAAATGCGTTCTCCACCTCTGCTGATCCCGAAGTGGTTCAGAGTGCGATTGCTACTGCACTGAATGTTTCCAACGACAATGTGATTGACCTTCCGATCTCCTATTCTAAGGATCTGGTTGTATATAATTCCTCCAAAATCGCCGGATATACTTTCTCCAGCGTGCCACAGTTCTTTGAGATTAACAACGTACAGCCTGCGGAATAAATATAATCCAATGTCTAAATGGAGGGTTTAACGCCCTATCAGAGTGGCAGAAAATAGCCGAATAGATATAATAGAGGTTGGTTAGAAGTGTTTAACCAACCTCTATTTTTATGAAAAGGAGCGTATGTGAAATGGACAAGAAAGATAATCCCATGTCCAGACTGATGGAACTTGCCGCTCCATATAAGGGTGAATATGTTCTTTCAGTGATTTTGGCAATCCTGGGTGTTGCCGCCGGATTGCTGCCGTTTTTTGCAGTTTCAAAAATTGTGATTCTCTTGATGGATGGAGAGACATCTGTGTCCGTCTATATGGAGTGGTGTCTGATTGCGGGAATTGGTTTCCTTGGGAAAGTATGCTTTGCAAATTTCTCTACTTTAGTTTCCCATACGGCCACTTTCGCAACTCTGGCGGAGATCCGCCTGAAACTAGCAGATAAACTTACCAGGGTTCCGATGGGCTATATGATTAACACCCCATCGGGAGAATTAAAAAATGTCTTGGTAGATCGTGTGGAGGGAATGGAAACGACCCTTGCGCATTTAGTACCGGAGCTGACAGCGAATCTCTGTATTCCGATTTGTATTCTGATTTACCTACTGTTTTTGGATTGGAGAATGGCGCTGGCTGCATTGATTACCCTGCCGATTGGTATGTTGTGCTATAAGGGAATGGCAAATGGATATGAAGAAAAATTCCAGGGTCTTATTATGCGCGTGCGTAAAATGACCAGCACTGTGGTTGAGTATATCGGCGGAATAGAAGTCATTAAGGCGTTTAATCAGTCTGCTAATTCTTACCAGAAATATTCAGATGCCGTTGAAGATAATGCGGCCTATGCTGTGAACTGGATGAAAAGCGTGCAGCTTTACAAATCCATGCTTGTTACAATCTGGCCCAGTGTGTTAGTGTGTGTTCTTCCTATTGGCTGTGTCCTGTACCAGAACGGGAGCCTGAGCGTTCCGGCATTTGTTACCTGTATCGTGCTGTCATTGGGTATTATCACACCAATTTTAAATGCCATGAACTTTACGGACAGCATTTCTCAAATGAAATCAGTAGTCGAGGAATTGTGCGCCGTATTGGATGAAAAAGAACTGGATCGCCCGGAAACGCCGGTGTCTATTCATTCTTCCAATATTGTGTTAGAAAACGTCAGCTTTTCGTATGAAAGCGAAAAGCCGTTGCTAAAAAATATCAACCTTTCTATTCCAGAAAACAGCATTACCGCTTTTGTCGGTCCCAGTGGCGGCGGCAAGTCTACCATTACGAAGCTGATTGCGGGATTTTGGGATGTAACAAACGGAACTGTCAAGTTAGACGGAACAGATATTCGCAAAATTCCGTTGTCACAGCTTATGGATAACATCGCTTATATTTCACAGGACAACTATCTCTTTGACGAAACTGTTTTAGAAAATATCCGTATGGGAAAACCATCCGCAACGGATGAAGAAGTATATCAGGCTGCCAGAGATTGTGGCTGCTATGATTTCATTCTGAATCTGGAAAATGGATTCCATACAGTTGTCGGAGGTGCAGGAGGTCACTTGTCGGGCGGTGAGCGCCAGAGAATTGCGATTGCCCGCGCTGTACTGAAAAATGCGCCGATTGTTATTCTTGACGAGGCAACCGCTTACATTGACGCCGAGAATGAAGCCTTAATTCAAGAGGCAATGGCAAAAGTGATTGCCGGGAAAACCGTTCTGATGATTGCGCACCGTCTTTCTACGATTACCGATGCAGATAAAATTGTTGTCATAAAAGATGGGCAGATTATTGACGAAGGAACACATGAAAACTTATTGACTTCCTGTACGCTCTATCAGGAAATGTGGAAAGCGCACATGGACACAAAAGATGTGGCGTAGGAGGTGCGAAGATGATAAAGACATTAAGCAAGATTTATCAGTTTTCAGGGAAAATGCAGGGGACAATGAAAAAAGCTATCCTTTTTTCTGTCCTGCACTCCCTTTTTGATATGATGTCCTTTGGAGCATTAGCCATGGTTTTTTCGGGTTTAACAGACGGTTTTACTACGTCTATGATCTGGATGATATTTGGAATCACCCTGGCAAGTATGCTGCTTAAAATTTATTGCAGCTACATTTCAGATTTCGGCAAGGTGCAAATTGGATATTTTATGTGCGCGGAGAAACGGATTCATATTGGAGATCGCATGAAATATATGCCGATGGGGTATTTCAACGATCACAATTTGGGGAATTTGACTTCTGTCGTCACTACGACTATGGGCGATATTGAAAATAATGCGTCCATGGTGCTAACCAACATATTAGGCGGCTATATCCATGCAGCGATTATTACTATTGTTATGCTCTGTATCGACTGGCGGATCGGACTGACGATTTTGTGCGGGATTCTGCTTTTTACATGGTGCATCGGCCGGTTACAGAAAAAATCGGAAACGGTTTCGCCACAAAGACAGCAGGCCCAGGAGACTCTCGTTTCTAATGTACTGGAATACGTTCAAGGGATGCTGATTGTAAAATCCTTTAATCTCGGTCAAAATTCCAATAGCAAAATGAGACAGGCAATTCTGGACAGCAAGGATAAAAATCTGAAATTAGAGCGTACATTCGTCCCTTACAATATGCTGCAACAAATCATTCTCTACGGAACAAGTATTCTTGTTATAGTGGAGGGGTTGTACTTTTACCTGAATGGAACGATGGCGCTTTCCATTTGCCTGCTTATGACAGTAGCATCATTTATGCTCTTTAGTCAGCTTCAGTCAGCCGGAAATACTTCCGCACTCCTGCGGTTACTGGATGTTTCGATTGACAAGGTAAACGAAATTGATAACACGCCCGTTATGGACGAACATGGTAAACCTATCAATCCCCCAAATTATAATATTGTTTTTGATGATGTTTCTTTTTCCTATGGAGAACACAAGATTCTGGATCATGTGAGCCTCTCTATTCCCGAAAAAACCGTAACGGCTATTGTTGGTCCGTCCGGTGCCGGAAAAAGTACGCTTTGTAACCTAATCGCTCGATTCTGGGATGTTGACGATGGAAAAATTACAATCGGCGGTATAGATGTTCGAGATTACACACTGGACAGTCTGCTCACCAATATCAGTGAGGTATTCCAGAAGGTATATCTTTTTGCTGATACCATAGAAAATAATATCAAATTCGGCAATCCAGCGGCTTCCCATAACGAAGTTGTAAAAGCAGCTCAAAAGGCGTGCTGCCATGATTTTATTATGAGTCTGCCTGATGGCTACGACACCGTTATTGGTGAGGGAGGCGCTACATTGTCCGGCGGTGAAAAACAACGGATTTCGATTGCCAGAGCAATCTTGAAAGACGCTCCTATCATCATTTTAGACGAAGCTACATCAAGTGTTGATCCAGAGAATGAAAATCTTCTGATGGGCGCTATTTCAGAGCTGACGAAGAATAAAACGGTTATTATGATAGCTCATCGGCTAAAAACAGTCAGAAACGCAGATCAAATTTTCGTGTTGTCTGGTGGTCACATTGTTCAGACAGGCAAACATGAGGATTTGATAAGGCAGCCTGGTATTTATGCAGATTTCATTGGTATTCGTAAGAAAGCGATTGGATGGAAATTGAGATAAGAGCTCCTACTTCCAGAGTAGTACGGACAGTTCGCTTCTCTATATAGACCATTGCAGGGAGGGACAGATCGAAAATGTTATACATTTGGTTATGTGCCACATTATACATTAAGAAAAAATGAGATTGGAACTTTGGGAAGAGTCAGAAGAAGATGAATGAGGGCACAAAGTGCCCTCATTCATCTCTCGAGATAGGTACTGATTCTCGTTTTGTCTGAAGTGAATCGGATTTTACATTTGGAGTATACATCAAAGCAATGAAATTCTGCTGGATGATATCTAGTGTCTTCTGTTTTTTCTGTAATTCCTGTTTTTCGCGGACAGTAGCTGCCTGTTCAGATTCAAGATTTTCAATCCGTTTCTGGATTTTATTAGAGCTTGGGATTTTGGTAACACCGAGATCCTGAAGCTCTTTTTTTAGTGAATCGTGCAGTTGGTATTCTGCTTGATGTTTGGTTCGGTATGCTTTTGGATTTTTAGCAGATTTGCAATCTTCAATCA
>USPJ01000011.1 GCA_900556645.1 uncultured Lachnospiraceae bacterium | reverse complement strand
AATGGGGATCAGATATTTCAGAGCAGTCAGCCACTCCCGCTGGAACAGCGCCGTACTGAGCAGCACGATGTTGCCCGTCTGGGCATTGGCAAATACCTCTCCTCTGCACACATATGAATATGCGTCCATAAAACCTCCCGCCAAGGCAAGAAATATTCCCAATGTTAATGATTCTGAAACCTGTTTTGCTCTGTTCATTCTTTTCTCTCCGTCTAAATCTGTAAAACTGCCTGTTCCGACTCCATATCATAGTACAGTCTGCTTCCCTCTTCAAGTATGCAGACCTCTATCATATCCTTTAATTCCTCATATTCCGGGCAAATTTCCAAAAAGTGATTCGGCAGCTTGTCCATCAGCTCCGGCTGATATAGCTTCCGCTTCTCATTCTCAAACACTGCTCCGTAGAAGATATCAGATTCCACCAAATCCTGAAACATATGGCTTCCGTAGGAAAGCTCCGGCATATATCCCACCTGACTGTACGCCACCTCAAAAATCGCCTGAAATCCGCTGATGTCCGCAAACGCCACCGGGACACCCAGTTCCGGTGATGAGGTTCCGATTCTGCCCGGCACCAGAAGTACCATTCCCTTTCCCTGCTCTTTGAAATGAGCATTGATTTTTCCGATTGCCCTTGCCACCGAAGGCTTATTCGCATAAGGATAGCTATAATAAGCATAGGCATCCACCTTTACCAGCACCTGCACCTCTTCCGCCCGGGAACGTCCCATGGTGCTGTGTTCAATGTGAAGGAGGGTGCGTTCCTTAGGAATCTGAGGAATGTCCACCTTTTTTCCTCCCACACAAACCTGAAGAGGACGGCATTGCAGCAGATTCACCACAAAGTCATCATCCTCACCCAGATTGACTGTATATTCAATATCTACTGCCGTTCCGTAAACTTTCTCCAACACCGCCAGCATTTCCTTCATGGTATCGGTAAATACCTGATTACGAGCCAGTCCCTGACAGGAAATGAAATAGACCTCCCGATAATGTCCCTGTTCCCGCAGCCTTCTCTCGGCATCGGTATCATGCTCCAAAAGATTCTTTTTGTATACCTTTGACATCAGCGGCAGCACCTCTTCCATGGATACCTCCGTCAGCTCATTTTTCTCCAAATCCAGCACATCCAGTTTTCTCTGGGAATAGCGGTGGCGGTCTGCCACATCCGGTCTTGCAAAGGCAAGAGGCTTATCCATACTGATTAATCTCGGATAATCCCCTTGGGTACGGTCCACCGCCTTTGTTCCAAGACCTGCCACAATCCGAAGCATTCCTGCCGCCGGGTCCATCTCCTGCATAAAACGGTACATACTGTAAGAATATCCCACGCCTGCAGCATACGGCATAAACAAATGGTCAAAATAGGAACCGGATACCCGCTGTACCAGAATTGCCATCTGCTCGTCCTTCTCTTGCAAATTTCTAATTTTTCGGTACTCCAAAGCAGAGGGATTCAGGGTGCTGGCGTAAACTTTTTTTACCGCCTCTTCCAAAGCTTCCAAACGTTCCTCTGCCGTTCCGCCGTTTACACAGAAATAAGAGTCATATTTTCCCGCAAAGGCATTTCCGAAACCGTCCTCTAAAATACTACTGGAGCGTACGATAATCGGGCAGGTCCCGAAATAGTCCAGCATCCTTCGGAATTTTTCCCGAATATCCTCCGGGAAATGTCCCTCTAAAATGGCATTCTGAAATTCCTGTGCCACCTGAAAATACCCCTCTTGTGTCCGCTGGCGAATCCGCAAATCCCAGCAATTATTTTCCACAATAAAGGTGTAGAACACATCTGCTCCGATAAAGAAGGAATCATGAGGCTCCATCTTTGCTTTTACCTGTGGCAGCTTTTTCTCGATGATTTTTCTCGCCAACAACATACCGCTGGCTTTTCCTCCAATAGTTCCCGTTCCAATCATACGGTTTCGGATTTCAAAATAGTCCTCCGCCTCAAAATATTCCTCCACCAGTTCCCGTAGCCTTTCGTCCCGGGTCATCATAATCCGGCACATGGTATGAAGGGCTTCCCTAGGCAGAACTCCCGCAGCTTTTTGCAGTTTTGCCATATGGAAGAAACGGTCCCAACTATCCGTTTCCACCTCCTCGAGATTCTGGTTCTTGTTCAGGACAGCATAGTAACGGCTCATATCCACACCATCGGTCACAGCACGAAATTCTCCCGACTCCGGTTTGTACAGATATGGCATGAACATGGTAGGCGTATAGCGGTTCCAGACCTTCAGCGGATGCACATACAGCTCTTCTTCTCCGTACACATCCAGCAGTAGCTGCGTAGTCTCCCGAATCTTGGCAATAGCTTGATAGGAATGTCTTCCTCGGATAATCGGGAAAAAGGCAACTGTATCCAACTGAAACAGGAAAGGACAGGTAACTTTAAAAAAGTTCCCCATCATCAAATCCGTAGACCATGCCACCTGTAGTTCTGAAAGGCAATCGAACACATAAAAGGCATCATAGCCTTCCTTTTCTATAATGTGGTGAATGGTGGCGGTAAAGGTTTCAAATTTATGAGAAAGCTCCACCTCATAGACCTTGACCCCTTCCTGTTTTTCCACAAAAGGTTCATGGCTTGCAAAACGGATGTAGATAAGATTCCGTTTATCTGCCAATGCCTGTTTCACAAAGGGATTTACAAAATACCGGAACTCTTCCAGATTGGTCACCTGCCATACCACATTGTCTCCCAAGCGAATGTTATCCAACGCCTGATCCATCTCAGGGATTCCCGATTGTATACGTTCAAATGCTGCCATATTACCCTCCTCCTATGCTGATATCGAATTTTTAAATATTTTACTAAAAAATGAAAGGATTGTAAATCTTGCAACTTTGTGAAAGCTGTGCTACAATACCTTTCGTCAATTACATAAGACAGTTCGTGACCATCCTGTCTATAAACAAAACTAGGGATTGAACTTTCTTTTGATATTTTTATATCAAAATGGAATTCGTATGGATGGACACAGCTTTTGTGTCCTTTTTTATTGGTCTCCATACAAAGATTCCTACGAGAGTAAGGAGAATTTATGATACGTTACGCAATGATTACTGAGAAAAACCCCCGTGAAATTGTTATGCTGCGGGGAAGCGGCTGCAAATGGCGGCGTTGCCGTTTCTGCGACTACCACTTGGATTACAGCAAGGACGAAGCTGCCAATTTTGCTTTGAACAGCACCCAGCTTCAAAAGGTAACCGGAAAATACCATTGTCTGGAGGTCATTAACTCCGGCAGCTTTGTGGATTTAGATGAACAGACCCTTTCTTTGATTGAACATATCTGTCTGGAAAAAGACATTACACAGGTGCATTTTGAATGTCACTGGATGCACCGGAAGGCGGTGGCTGACTTCCGAAAACGCTTTGCTGACAAGGGGATTACCCTAAAAATAAAAATCGGAGTGGAAACCTTTGATTTCAAATTCCGGGAAGAGGTTTTGGATAAGGGGATTACTACAGAAGACCCGGCAAAAATCGCCCAATATTTTGATGAAGCCTGCCTTTTATTCGGCCTTACCGGACAGACCACAGCTTCCATGAAACGGGATGTGGAAACGGCTCTTACATACTTTCAGCGGGTCTGTATCAATATTATGACCCCCAACGGTTCCTCCCTTCAACCGGATGATACCGTGATTTCACTCTTTGTACGGGAGCTTTACCCGCTCTATGCTGAGAATCCCCGGATAGATATTTTAATGGAAAATACAGATTTTGGAGTTGGAGGAAACTAAGAAATGACAAACGAACTTTTATTGATTTTATCTTTATTAATTACCTATAGTGCCGTTTTGGCTGTTTTTTATATTTTTCGGGAACAGGGCTTATTTTTATGGACGATTGTGGCTACCATTGCCGCAAATATCGAGGTGCTGATTATCGTGAATGCCTTTGGCATGGAGATGACTCTGGGAAATATTCTCTTTGCCTCCACCTTTCTGGTAACAGATATCTTAAGTGAGCTTTACGGAAAAAAGACCGCTCAAAAAGCGGTCTGGCTGGGAATTGCAACCTCTGTTATTTTCATTCTCATCAGCCAGTCATGGCTGCTTTATACGCCAAACGAAAATGACTTTGCCATGCCTGCCATGAAAACTATTTTTTCCAATACTCCACGGCTGATGCTGGTGGGCATTGCGGTTTATGTCATTGTTCAGCTTTTCGATGTATGGCTTTACCACAAATGGTGGCATTTCACCAGTGAAAAGACTGGAAACTCCCATGGCTTTTTGTGGCTTCGAAACAATGGCTCTACATTGATTTCACAGCTTTTAAATGTGGTACTTTTTACATGGGGTGCTTTTTATGGCGTACACGGAACCAAAACCCTCATTTCCATCGCCATTTCCAGTTACCTTATCTTCATCGTTACCAGTCTGGCAGACACCCCTTTTGTCTATCTTGCCAGACGTATGTACGAAAAAATGACCGTCCATTCTTAATTATTTCATCATTGGCGGCAGAGGTCTTTTCTTTCCCGTAAACTGATTTACCTCTATCCGCACCACATTGACAATGGATACCAGTTTTTCATCGAATGTAAAGTCTTTTCCTGTCTGGGTTTTCATCAGTATGGATAAGGCTTTCATTTTTTCTTTGACATCTTCCACTAAAAATGCCTTTCCCTGTCCCATGACGCAGGAATAGGCGGTTCCGTATTGACATGCTACCTTTCCTTCAAAAGGAAGTACATCACATTCTATGGAAAAGGATACCTTGTTGTTCTTTTTTATTACCTCATATTTGTATCCTGATTTTGCTCCATGAATATATAACACTAATTTTCCGTTTTCGTATGTATATCCATAATTCATAGGAACCACATAGGGCATATCATCATCACTGAGTCCCAAGTGGAGAACTTGACCTCTCTCCAATATGTCTAATATCTCCTCCGTATCGGTAATCTCCAACTCTCTTTTTGTCATATCCATTCCTTCTTTCTTTTATCTGCGGTAGTCTATTTCTAATCCATCTTCTGTGACTGTCAGTACCAACAGCTTTTTTCCCAAAAAAGGCTGCATTTTTTCCTGTACTGCACCCTCATCTTCTATTCTATAAGAACCATCCGTCAAAAACAATATCAGCTTGGACCTTGCCTGAAATTTTTGAAGATATTCCAATAAGGATTCATAGCTTTTCTCTGTCTTTTCTTCCCGATAGTCCTCATAAAAGCCGGAGGTGGTTGCCAGCATCATAGGACACACTTTATTTTCTATCCTCCGGTCGGATATCCAAAGTGTATAATTAAACCTTACATTCTGAAAGACTTTGCTGTGGCGTTTTAACGTAAGTAAAAGCTCCGGTACGGTTTCCTTTACAGTTTCTTTTGGCAGTGCAGCATCCACCACCATTTCCATCTCTAAGATTTTCCCTGTGTAATTTCCCGGCACGTGCAGAATTTGCTCTACTCTATTTTTTAATTGTTTGGTCTCTGTCAGGAATAACTTCATGTGGTCACTTCCTTCTTTCTGACTCTTATGATATGTCCTCAACCTATCGTCCACTTTGCAATTCCGTAAGCAATTGCTCATACTCTGCCATTACCTCTTTATGATGTTCACGAATATACGGATAGTCAGCATCTTTTGCTGCAAGCTCCAGAGCCTTTGCATGTTCTGACAATTTTTCTGCTCCGATGGTCAGTGAACTGCTTTTTAACGCATGCATATGAACCTGATAGTTTTTCCATGATTCTTCGGCATATTCCTTCTCCAATACTTCTCTTCTATCTGCACCAATATATGTATCAATTATTTCCATAAAGAAAGCTTCATCATCCATACAATATCCCATTCCCAATGGTATATTCAAGCTTGGAAATCGTTCTTCCAGAGCCTTTTCTTTCGTAGTGTCCGCAGTTTTTTTTGTGTTTTCTTTCATTTCCACCAGTTCCTTTGGCAAATATTTGCGGAGCATCTCCATCAATTCATCCTCATGTATAGGCTTTGCCAGATAATTGGTAAAACCTTCTTCCAGATATTTCTCCTTTGCACCCACAATTGCATTGGCAGTCAATGCAATGACCGGTGTTTCCCCATTAGGATGGTCTTTTGACTGCTTCATCGCCTTCAAGGTTTCAATTCCATCCATTTCCGGCATCATGTGGTCAAGAAAAATAATGTCATACTTTTCCTGACAAATCATGCGAAGACATTCCTCTCCACTATATGCAATATCCACCTTTGCATCTGTTTGTTTTAAATAGCTCTGTGCTACTTTTAAATTCATCTCCACATCATCCACCACCAGGATTTTTGCTTTTGGTGCCTGTAAGACATGATTATCCAGCTCTGCTGAATGAATATATTGCTGATATTTTTGTGCAAAGTCCCCCAATGGTTCAGGATTTGCAATCTGCTGCGGAATCGTTGCAGTGAAAACAGAACCCTTTCCATACTCACTTGTGACATGAATCTTTCCACCCATCAATTCAACCAGATTTTTCGTAAGGCTAAGTCCCAATCCGGTTCCTTGGATGTTGCGGTTTTTCTGTTCATCAACTCTTGTAAAATTCAAAAACAGCTTATCTATATCCGATTCTTTAATTCCAATACCGGTATCCTCCACTTCTACTTTTAATAGAATCTGCTCCCCTGCCTTCCGCTCAAATCCCATGCGGAGAATTACCTTTCCTTCCTTCGTATATTTCACAGCATTTGACAGAAAGTTATTGATAACCTGTCTGACATGAACCTCATCTCCATATAAAACGGATGGCACTTTTGAATCAATCTCCATCTCAAAGCCTAAATCTTTCGCATCGGCTCTGGCTTTTGCCATGTTATAACAGTCATTCAAAACCGAAAACAATTCATACTCCACCGGAATAATTTCCATTTTTCCGGATTCAATTTTAGATATGTCCAAAACATCGTTGACAATAGATAATAAGGTCTGGCTGGCACTTTGAATGTTTTTTGCATATTCTCTGATTTCCTCTGTATCACAGGTATCACAATTTTTCAAAAGCATGGCATCCATACCTATGATTCCATTAATCGGCGTACGGATTTCATGGGACATATTTGCAAGGAACTGACTTTTTGCCACATTTGCCGCAACAGCATCATTTTTTGCCTGCTCAACAAATTTTACATGTTCTTGCATCATTTGACGCATATAGATAATTAATGTACAAATTGCAAAAATACATACCCCGTATCTGCTTGCTTTTCCAAAATCTCCAATCTTAATAATATAACTTCTCAAAAGATCGATAAATGCACTGAACATCATACAGGTAATCCCCAGAAAATTCATGCCCGCCTCCAGACTTTTCTCTTTTCTGGCATTTTTTCCTAATGCCACCACATTTATAAAAATAAGCAACGTAATAATTCCATGAGAAATAAATGACATCTCCATAAAATCCACCAATCCCAGAATTTGAAGAATTAGCTGTATTATTACATTTGCTGTGGAAACCGACATTGCAACTAATATAATGTTGGAATTTCCGGGCATTGCCTCATAACAATATGCTTCAAAAAAGAGAGGTGCGGTCATCAGAATAATAAAGATTAGATTAGAGTACAATGTCTGATTTCCGTATAATACTTCTGGTAGTTTTGTTTCTATAAAATAGTAAATACTCATAAGTAACAGATATATACCCAGATATTCCATACCACCAATCTTCTTGATTGACATTTTCTGCATAATTGCCAATATTAGAAAGGCCACAGCAGCAATCAAGATAATCATCGTCAAAATAATATCAAATGCTTTTTGTTCTATAAAATGAAGAATTGCCACATCTCTTTTGGCAACAGATATTTCCGTTAAATAGGTAGCATAGTTGGAGTAAGGAGAACTCATCTCAATCTGTATCTCCCCCACTTCACAATCCTTTGGTATATCAGCAAATACCATTACACTCCCCGGCGTCCGTCCAAACAATCTCTCATCATTCAATCCAAAGGTATATATTTCCTCTCCATCAACTGTGATTTTTAACGTTTTGTCAGCAGACAAAAAGCTCAAAGTCTCTCCCCAGTATTCCTTTGGAATCGTATTTTTGATAACGATTTTTTCATTCGGTCTGCTGGTAGAATTATAAGGTAATTTTTGCAAATCTATCTCTGTACCATCTTCTCTGATAAGTACCCAACCGTTGTTAAAAGACTCCACTTTACCTTTTGCCAAAGTCTCGTCATCCACCTTTGCTGTTTTTATCACAATTGCTATTACTATCAACTGTATAAAAAAGATAGTCCATATAACTTTATAATACTTCTTCATAATTTCCCACCACCTCTTCAAATCTTCATTATTTTCCATCTTTATATATTATTATACAGTACTAAAGCCCCATAAGTAAACTAGCCAAAAGGATAGATTTTTCTATTTTAGAGTCTTTTTTATAGTTTTCACAATAAAAACGGCATAGCCGGAATACTCCGGCTATACCGCCATTTGTAATATACTTTTTTATCACTTATTTATGATCCGGATAATGCACATGAAGCAGTTCATGTTCTCTGTTTTTCAACAAATCTCCGTATAAAGTATCCATCAATGGATTGTTCTCGCTTCGCTTAATTTGGAGTGCTTTATCCGTCTTATAAAGTCCCTCTGCTCTGTGACGTTTTTCCATGGAGCGTGCGAATGGCTGACCTGCTCCCGCAACACAGCCTCCCGGACAAGCCATGACTTCCACAAAGTCAAAATGCTCTTCTCCGCTTTCGATTTTCTGAATCAGCTTCTCTGCATTTCCAAGTCCGCTGACAATTCCGATACGAACAATCCGCTCACCTAAATCCAGTTCACAGATTTTGGTTCCTTCCATTCCTCTGGCTCCGATAAATTCAATATCCTTTAATGCCTTCGGACTCTTATCTTCAACCACACGGCGAACTGCTGCCTCTGTTACACCGCCGGTAGCTCCAAAAATCACTCCGGCACCGGAATAAATAGAGAATGGCATATCATATGCTTCCGGTTCCAGACGGTCAAAGCGGATACCGATTTCTTTGAACATACCGATAACCTCTTCCGAAGTAATGACATAGTCCACATCCGGTACTCCATTGCGGACAAATTCTTCTCTGGAAGCCTCGTATTTCTTTGCCGTACAAGGCATCACTGCCACAGATACGGTCTCTTTTCCTTCTTTTTTGTCCAGTTTCTTGAAGTACTCTTTGATAACCGCACCAAACATCTCCATCGGTGATTTGGAAGTGGAGACATATTTCATCAAATGCGGATATTTTGTCTCTACAAACCGAATCCACGCCGGACAACAGGAGGTAAACAACGGATATTTCCGGTCCTCTTCTCCCAAAGATTCTACCAGTTCTGCTGCCTCTTCCATAATAGTTAAATCGGCTCCCACAGAGGTATCAAAGATATAGTCTACACCCAGTTTCCGCAAAGATGCAATCAGTTTTCCGATGGTATTCTCTCCCGGCTCATAGCCGTATGCCTCTCCGATAGCCACACGGACTGCCGGGGCAATCTGCATAACCACACGTTTCTTCGAATCGTGAATTGCCTCCCATACATCATGGGTATCACTCTTAATAGTAATTGCTCCTGTAGGACAGACTGCCGCACACTGACCACAGTTAACACAGTTGGTATCTGCAATGGCCTTTCCAAATGCTGTGGAAATCTCCATTTTAGAACCACGATGTGCAAAGTCAATGGCTCCTACGTGCTGAATCTCGCTGCAGACACGAACACAGTCACCACAAAGGATACACTTATTCGGATCTCTGACAATCGCCTTGGATGAAGTATCCAGCGGACGAATCGGGTTGGTATTCTCAAAACGAACTCCCGGAATGCCAAATCTTCTTGCCAGTTCCTGCAACTTACATTTTCCGTTTTTCTCACAGGTAGTACAATCTCTGCAATGTGCTGCCAACAACAACTCTATAATTCTTTTTCTGTGATAATAAAGCTGTGGCGTATTGGTACGGATTTCCATTTTATGCTTCGGAGGTGTGGAACAGGATGCAATAATGCCGCCCCACTCATCTTCCACCACACACATACGGCAGGCACCGTAAATGGACAAATCCGAATAGTAACAAAATGTTGGTAAGATAATTCCTGCTTTTCGGATGACAGCAAGAATATTTTTCTCATCGGTAAACGAAACACGTTCGCCGTCTATAATCATATATTTTTCCATGCCGTCTTCCCTCCTATACTTCTTTTACTGCATGGAATGGACAACCTTCCTTGCAGGCTCCGCACTTGATACATTTTGTGGTATCAATGGTGAATGGTTTTTTGATTTCTCCTGAAATAGCTCCAACCGGACAGACTCTGGAACACTTAGAGCAGCCTTTACAAAGCTCAGGATCAATCTGGAGGGTTACAAGTGCCTTACACTGACCTGCCGGACACTTCTTATCCACTACATGGGCAATATATTCATCTCTGAAATATTTCATGGTGCTGACTACCGGTGATGCTGCGGTTTTTCCCAGACCACACAACGCCGTAGCTGAAATTGTCTCAGAAAGTTCTTCCAGCAGAGTAATATGCTGCATGGTTCCTCTTCCCTCACAAATATCTGTCAAAAGCTCCAGCATACGCTTGGTTCCCTCACGGCAAGGAATACATTTTCCACAGGATTCATTCTGGGTAAAGTTCATAAAGAATCTTGCCACTTCTACCATACAGCTCTTGTCATTCATAACAACAAGACCGCCGCTTCCAATCATGGCACCTACTTTTTTCAGAGAGTCAAAATCCAAATGAAGATTCAAATGATCCTCTGACGGATTGATACACAGACATCCGCCGGATGGTCCGCCAATCTGTACTGCTTTGAACTCACCGCCTTTGACGCCGCCTCCGATGTCAAAAATAACCTCCCGCAGGGTGGTTCCCATCGGTACCTCAATCAATCCGGTATTCATAACATTTCCAGTCAAAGCAAAAGCCTTGGTTCCATGGTTTCTATCCGGTCCGATGGTCTTGTACCATTCAGCCCCTTTATTGATAATCGGCGGTACGTTACAGTAGGTCTCTACATTGTTCAGTACCGTTGGTTTTTCAAACAATCCTTTTTCTACCGTACGAGGCGGTTTTACTCTAGGCATACCACGGTTACCTTCAATAGAAGCCGTCAGGGCAGAACCTTCGCCACAGACAAATGCTCCTGCACCCTGGCTGATTTTTAACTCAAAATCAAAACCGGAATCCAGAATATTCTTTCCTAACAGGCCCTTTTCCTCTGCCTTATTGATTGCTGTCTGGAGTCTCTCTACGGCTAACGGATACTCGGCACGCACGTAAATATATCCATAATGAGCTCCGGTGGCAATACCTGCAATCAACATTCCCTCGATAACACGATGAGGATCTCCCTCCATCATGCTTCGATCCATAAATGCTCCCGGATCTCCCTCGTCACCGTTACATACCACATATTTTACTTCCGAATCCTGTGCCAAAACCTGAGCCCATTTTCTTCCGGTTGGGAAGCCGCCGCCTCCACGTCCACGGAGAGATGCCTCAGAAATTTCATCTACTATCTGCTGTGGTGTCATATCGAACAGAGCCTTTGCAACGGCACTGTAACCGCCCACCGCTATGTACTCTTTGATGGATTCCGCATTGATACGTCCGCAATCCTCCAACGCCACACGGGTCTGCTGTTTGTAAAACGGAATCTCTTCCTGTTTTTCGTAAGCCACACCCTTCTGGTCATGATAAACCAGTCTCTCGATGACACGGTCATTTACGATACTCTCTTCAATAATCTCTTCACAGTCTTCTACTTTTACTTTGATATATAATAATCCTGCCGGTTCAATACGAAGCAACGGACCCATCTCACAAAATCCGTGACATCCGCTTTTTTTCAAACCCACACTCTCATCATGTGGCTCTTTTTCCAGAACCAGAGAACACTTAATTCCACGCTCTTTGAGAATCTCCTGTATTCTGGCATATATATCTAAAGAACCTCCTGCCACACATCCGGTTCCCGCACAGATTAAAATCTGTTTTTTCTGCATTTTCAGAGAAGCTGCATACTCTTTTCTTCTCTGTTCTAATTCCTGTCTTGTATTAATTCTCATTTGCAGCTTCCTCCTTTAACTCTTTGATTAAAGCTCTCGCTTTTTCCGGAGTCATTGCCGGATGTACCTTATCATTAACTGTACAGACCGGTGCAAGTCCACATGCTCCCAAACAGGATACCGTCTCAACGGTAAACAGCATATCCTCTGTGGTCGGTTTTTCTGCTGTTACCCCTAACAGACTACGAATCTCCTCTAAAATTGCCGTCGAATTTCTGACATGGCAAGCTGTTCCGTCACAGATTTTAATGACATACTTTCCTTTTGGTTCCAATGAAAAGTTTTCATAAAAAGTTGCAACCCCATACACTTTTGCTTCACTCAATCCCAACTCTTTTGCAATATAGGACAACATCTCTTCCGGTAAATAGTGATATATCTTCTGTATATCCTGCATGATTGCAATTACCGCAGTTGCGTTGTACTCATGTGCCTTGAGTATGGCATCAAGCTGCTTTTTTTCTTCTTTTTTTAACAAACCTTCTCCTCCTTCACAATTTTTTACCCAAATAGACAAAATCTCATTTGTGTCCATT